>JALURF010000043.1:0-13220 GCA_027017165.1 Thermofilaceae archaeon | reverse complement strand
ATATACGGACTACCACGGAGCAGATACTAGAAGCTTTAGGAATACGATTTGACGAGATAATGGGTTATATTCAGACGAAGATATTCTCATAGTGACGAAATTTTTTCTTCTATAATTTTCTCAGCTTTTTCTTCATCGGCTTTTCCTTCTTCAGTAAGAGGCAACTTTGTTAATACGTGAATTATGCTTCCATCTTCTAGCTCTATAAACACTTGGGGGATATCGGCCCCTCCAAGTTCATCCTTTTCTCCATATTTCTTTAGGAAACTCCAGTCTTCCGCTTTCTTATCAATGTCTAAACCGCATTTTTCGCCGATTTGGCTACCTATCTTTAAAACTCTAGAACTCAGAGGCTCCCATTGAGCAGTTACTACGATTATTTTCTTTATCTTTTTCATTCCTACACCTCCTGCTTCCCTCTCTCTTCTATTATATATAAAACTTGTGCAAACCGGATGCAAGAGGGCATTAAAATTTAAATATCTGCTAGAAGAGATATTAATGTCGAAGTGAGCTTTCTCATATTAGGTGAAAAATGAGTTGGGGAATAGCTCGCCACTCAGCGGGAAAATAATGAATCTAGTAAAAGCTATTTATGAGAAGGTAGAAACGTTGCACGACTATCTCTCAGCCGCAGAGGCTATGGAGATACTAAGACGCTACATGGTCATGAACTCCTTTGACGGTGCTCTAACCATGCTAGGCTTTATTATGGGCTCATACGCGGCCGGGGGTAGAGACCCGCACATAATATTAAGCGCTGGAGTAAGCGCTAGTTTGGCGATGGGGTTATCCGGTTTCATAGGTGCACTGATCACGGAGAAAGCTGAAAGAGAGAAAAAGGTGAAGGAATTAGAGAAGGCTTTGTTTGCTGATTTAAGAGGATCATACATCGATAAAGCTGCGAGAGTTACGGTTATTTCAGCCGCGATCGTGGACGCTTTAGCGCCAGCAATTGCGGCGCTGATTTCGGCGGTGCCTCTGGTCTTTACCCTGTATGGGTTAATAAGTTTCGACTTAGCGGTAGCTCTTTCGATAACGCTAACTCTAGCTTTTATATTTATGCTGGGCTTTTATTTGGGAAAAGTTTCTGGAGGACAACCTTGGAAGTATGGGCTCTACATGCTGGCTGCGGGATTCATTTTATCCCTTATCTCGAATAGTATCGGATTTATGAGGTGAGTTTGTGGCCGATAAAAACTTGGTAAATATTATTGTAACGAAACTAATGCTCGACGCTTTAAAACCGAGAGAAGTCGATCTCGTAGAGCTGGCATTGGCCCTTTGTTCTCTAGACCATGTAGGGGCTGTCGATATTGTCGTAACAGAAGTCGACGCTAAGACCGAGACTGTTAAAATAACTGTTCAAGGAGAAGGCGTTGATATGGATAAAGTAATAGAGGAGATTAGCAAGTATAGTACAGTGGTTAGAAGCATCGACGCCGTTACCGTTATGAAGAAGCCCGGTCATTAAAACTCTATGAGCGATGTATTGAACTTCTATATTAAATCCCCATACGTATTCTTTAACGATCAATCTGAAACATTTTCAAATGCCGATTTTGTAATACTCGGCGTGCCGATGGATTATACTTCGTCATTCCGCTCAGGCTCGCGTTTTGCGCCGCAAGAGGTAAGAAAGCTCTCCAACGAGCTCGAATCATACTGTATAGATGTAGATGTGGATTTTGACCTATTAAAGGTATGTGATCTTGGGGATTTAATAGTAGACTTTGATGTAGCGACTACGTTGAAAAGATTGACTAGAGTTGTCGAGGAATTAATTGCTGAAGATAAGTTTTTTGTTGTCATAGGAGGAGAACATACCATAACGCTCGGAGAAATTTTGGCTTTAATGAGTATCCATGAAAATCTTAAAGTGATAATCCTAGATGCTCACATGGACCTGAGGGAAGAATACCCTGTTGGACTGAGAACTTCTCATGCAACTGTAGTTAGGAGAGCGGGTGAAAAATTAGGGTTTGAAAATATTTTGGTGCTGGGAGTTAGAGCTGTCAGCGGAGAGGAAATCGATTTCTGTAAGAAAGAAAACTTCGATGGGTACATTACAACCGATACTATACATTCGAATTTGAGTGCCGTAAAGAGGGCATTAACCGATTTTCTGAAACCTGGGGACTATGTACTGTTATCGATAGACGTGGATGTTGTAGACCCAGCTTTTGCTCCGGGAGTCTCAAATCCCGAACCCTTAGGCTTAACGCCTATTACAGTAATGAAGATAATATATACCATCATTAATCATCCGATAAACCTGGTAGGGTTCGACGTGGTCGAGATATCACCGCCTTACGACATGAGCGGCGTGACGTCTCTCCTTGCTTCTCGAATAATTAAAAACACTTTGTGTTATGTAGCGCGTAGAAAGCTAGGGAAAGCTATATAGCTTTTATTTTTTTATAAACAGCAGACCTCTTTTTATAGACTATTTTATATCCACAATAGGGGCATTGAGTACGTTGATATTCTGGATCAGGTAAAAGTCTCATTTCTTCTCTATAGAATTCTTTTCCACATTTAGCACATACGTAAATTACGTCACTACCTCTTTTTTCGGCTTCCATACTGCATGTCCCCCTAATCTTCCTTATAACTTTAACGTTATCCTGACGGATTAAATTTTTCCTGAGTAAAGTCTTATTTCTTCTTTTTCGGTGTAAAGATTATTAAGTAGGCTGTGGGATAGAGTCACGAGTGTGATATACTTGAGAGCCATATTTAAGGGGCTCTGTCCAAACTGTGGAAATGAGATAGATGATGAGCGTCTACAATTGAAGATCCCCTGTTCTTCATGTCTACCAGTGTCTATTGATGAATTATCTAAAATGAAGAGGAAATTGGATGAAATAACCTTCTTGGAAAGTATAGCTGATAGATTACAAGAAACAGGGAAGTTAAAGAATTACAGAAAATTAGTGGAACTAGAACGTAAGATTGAGGAGTTAAATGTTTTTTTCAAGAAAATTTTAGGAAATGATATGTGGAGCGCGCAGAGGACGTGGGCTAAGCGTATTTTTCAAAATAAAAGTTTCTCGATATTGGCGCCTACAGGAGTTGGAAAAACAGTCTTCGCTATCATAATATCTCTCTACTTAGCAGCTAAAGAAGGGAAAAAAGCCTACCTCGTTCTGCCCACTACGTTACTGGTAAAACAAGTATATGAGAAAACGGTAAATTTTGCCGAAAGAGCTGGAATAAAATCTCTGTCAATAGTAGCGTACTATACCGGTCTTAAACCCTCGGAGAAAAAGAGCGTATTGGAGAACATTAAAAATAGGAAATTCGATATCTTAATAACGACCTCCAGTTTCTTGCTGAGAAGGTTTGAATACTTGTCTGGTACAAAGTTTGACTTGATAGTCGTAGACGACGTGGACGCTATTCTCAAATCGTCTAAATCCATAGACAAAGTCCTGATATTACTAGGGTTTAAACAGGAAGTTATCGAATGCGCGTCTAGGCTCATAGTATTAAAGCGTAGAATAGCAATCAATCTAAGATTGAAGAAGAGTATACCCGAGGATTTAAGCGAGGAGTTTAATAATTTGAACAAGAAAGTGAGCGATTATTTGACTAGATATAGTAATGAAATAGGTTGTTTAGTAGTATCCACTGCTACGGGCAGGCCTAGGGGATTGAGGGTTAAGCTTTTCAGAGAACTCTTAGGTTTTGAAATTGGTTCTAGATCGGAATTTCTAAGAAATATCTCCGATCTCTACGTGTTAGTCGATGACGATTTGCTCAATAAGTTGTTGGAAGTAGTAAATAAGCTAGGTAGAGGAGGACTAGTATTTGTTCCTGTGAGCAAAGGAGTCGAATATGCACAATTAATCGCGGATTTCCTCAACGAGCACGGGATAAGAGCGGCTGTAGTTCATGCTAAAGAAAAGAAAGCGATAAACGACTTCATAGAGGGTAAGATCGACGTATTAGTCGGTATGGCGATTTACTATGGGCTTTTGGTAAGAGGATTAGATCTACCTCACATAATTAGATATGCCGTATTTGTCGGAGTTCCGCACTTTAGGTTTTCGCTTGACGTTGAAGAGGCTTTACCCAGCAGATTATTACAGGTATCTCTTAACATCAGAGATTGTGTAGATCCAGAAGAAAGGGAAAAGCTTGATAGAATAACCAGTAAATTACGCACTATTTTTAATGACTTGAGTTATGGCGAAGTCATACTGTTGAACGAGGCTATAAGAACGGGGAAGCCTTTAAGCGGTAAATTAAAGTATGCTCTTAACCTGGTTCTCCAGCTGCGCGAGATGTTAAAAAATTTGTTAAGCAGGAAAAGTGTGCGAGAACGGCTTGCGTCAATGCCTATGATATCTCTTAAAGAAGTTGAGGGAAAACTCTACATCTACATACCGGACGCCATGACGTATCTTCAAGCATCCGGTAGAACGTCTAGATTGTTTGCTGGAGGCCTTTCTAAAGGCCTCTCAGTAGTGCTGGTTGATGATGAGAAACTGTTTAGTGGGTTAATGAAGCAAACTAAGTGGTACAGTGATGAGGTTGAATGGCATAGATTTGATGAAGTCGATATAGATTCTTTGATCAAAGAGGTTGATCGAGACAGAGAACAGATCAGGCTAATTATGGCTGGCAAGCTGCAAGTAGAGGTTAAAGACTTAGTTAAAACAGCGCTAGTAATAGTTGAAAGTCCTAGCAAAGCCAAGACTATCGCTAGTTTCTTCGGAAAGCCTTCTAGGAGAAAAATTGGGAAACAAGTGGTCTATGAAGTGAGCTGCGGAGATTATATATTGGATATTACCGCGAGCAAGGGGCACGTATTCGACTTAGTAACTAATGAAGGTTATTACGGAGTACTAGTAAAGAATGGCGTTTTCATTCCGCTATATACGACTATTAAGCGGTGTAGAAAATGCGGAGCGCAATTTACGGATCAAGATAAATGTCCGACGTGTAAATCTACAGAATATACGGATCAAATCGATGTATTAGTTAGTCTTATGGAGCTGGCCAGCGAAGCCGACTACGTTTTTCTAGCCACAGATCCGGATACGGAGGGTGAAAAAATAGCATGGGATCTTTCAGTAGCTTTATCCCCGTACACTCATAAGATCTATAGAATTGAATTTCACGAAGTTACGAGAAAAGCATTTCTCAATGCTATTGGAAACCTCAAGAGCATAAATATGAGGTATGTGGATGCTCAACTGGTTAGGAGAATAGAGGATAGATGGATCGGATTCGTGCTCAGTCGAAAACTTTGGGATCATTTCGGCAAGAAGTGGCTATCTGCTGGAAGAGTTCAAACTCCCGTCCTGGGATGGATTATAAACCGATATGAGGAGTCCAAGAAGAGTAGAAAAACCGTGTTTATAGTCAAGGTCCTGGACTCTATAACGTTCGTTTTTGACAATATTTCTTTAAATGGGCGTAAGCCAAGAGAAGTTGCCGACGAGATAAAAGAATCGAAGCTGAGAGTAGTAGATGTTGAGTACGAAGAGGAGGAAGTAGCGCCGCCTCCGCCCTTTTCCACGGATACTATGCTCAGAGAGGCTGCTAGACTTCTAAAGATAGGAGTCGACGATATTATGCGCTTGGCGCAGGATCTTTTCGAGCTTGGTTTGATTACTTATCATAGAACAGATAGCATAAGGGTGTCTGGCGCGGGGCAGAGGGTGGCGGCTAGTTATATTGAAGAAGTTTTCGGTAAAGAGTTACTAGTTCCGAGAGAGTGGAGTAGTGAAGGAGCCCACGAATGTATAAGGCCTACCCGCCCAGTGGACAGCGAAAAATTGAGAAATTTGCTTGGCCAAGGCATCTTAGTAGTGACTAAGCCGTTGACCCGCTACCATTTTATGCTCTACGACCTGATATTCAGAAGATTTATCGCTAGCCAAATGGCTAAGGCTAAAGTCTTGAGACAAACGCTGAAAGTCGAGGTTTTGAACTCCAGAAAGGAGTATAGCGGCTACATAGAGATACTAGATCCTGGATTTACTCTCATTTATAAACCGTTCGGATTAATGAAAAGACTGGAGACTGGAGAATATGATGTCACAGATGTTGAATATAAGAGAGTAGTATCAATTCCACTTTATTCTCAAGCAGATATTATACAACTCATGAAGGAGAGGGAAATAGGAAGGCCGTCCACGTACGCTAAAATAGTTCGAACGTTATTTGATAGACATTATATTCTTTCTTCTAAACGAGGAAAACTTATACCCACCAAGCTAGGTATTATGGTCTATGACTTCTTAGAGAAAAACTACAGAGAATTCATATCTGAGGAGAGAACGAGGATTGTGGAAAAGACGATGGATGAGATAGCTGAAGGTAAAACTGATTATAGAAGAGCATTAATCGAGTTCTACGAGGAGATACGTAGAATTGATGAAAGAACAATAGGTGGTTGATGTGAGAGGTGCGTATATAGGGAGATTTCAGCCTTTCCATAAAGGACATTTGGCTGCCTTAAAGTGGATTTTAGAGAGGGAGGATGAAGTAGTTCTAATAATAGGCAGCGCGCAGTACTCACACGCTATTGATAATCCGTTCACTCTCGGCGAACGTATAGAGATGGTATGGAACGTGCTTAAAGAAGAGAAGCTTTTGAATAGGGTAATAATCGCTGGCGTGCCTGATACTGATGGTCAACACGATCTCTGGGTAGCGCTCGTTAAAAGTTTCGCCCCGCCGTTTGAACGCGTGTATAGTAACGATCCTCTAACCAGGCTACTTTTTGAAGAAGCTGGATATGAAGTGTTTACAATACCCTTTTTTGAGAGAGAAAAGTATAACGCAACGCGCATAAGAAAGTTGATAGCGAGCGGAGAGAAATGGGAAGATTTCGTTCCAGAACCTGTTGCTGAGGTAATAAAAAATTTAAAAGGTGATGCGCGTTTGAGGAGGCTCTACGGCTGGGGTTAATTACTCAACAAGTATGTTTTCTGGATTGAATCCTAGTTCGATTAGAAGTTCTTTAGCTTTGTACCTGTGATCTCCCTGTAGCTCGATGCGCCCGTTTTTCGCTGTCCCGCCGCACGCCAGTTTACTCTTTAGTTTCGCGGCTAAGTCGTAGAGGTCGACGCTTTTATCGTCAAATCCCTCTAGTATGGTTACGTCTTTTCTTCGTTTTCTTCGTTCTAGTCTTATCTTGATCAGCTGTTGTTCCCTGAACACGTCCCGAAAGATCTCGTCTAGCAGATTGCTGCTCATCCTCTCCCATATTCGTTTTAAATTGTATGATATTCTATAATGTTGGCAGAATATATATTTTGCCTCTAAACCCGTAAATATTAGACGGGCCCGCCGGGATTCGAACCCGGGACCACCGGCTGTCTCCCAATCGGCCGGAGGCCGGTGCGCTTTGTGGATTAATAATCCACTGCGCTACGGGCCCATAAGATTTATTGAGTATAGCCCGGCCGGGATTCGAACCCGGGATCTCGGGGTCCAAAGCCCCGAATGCTTGGCCGCTACACCACCGGGCTCTCCTATTACTTTTATCAAAGCTTTATTTAAAAATATTGAGTTATCCGTTGATGACTATGAGAAATATTCATAAGGGCTAGAGATATTCCATGTTTGTGAGGGGGAAACTAGTAAAAACACGATATCGGCTTAGTAAAAAAGATACTAAAAAGCTATTCACAGAAATACATACACAACTGGGTAGTGGGGTTTTAGAGAAGTTATCAAGTTTTTCATCAGTCGAAAGAGTGGAGACGCGGTTAAATTTTTTAATATATTTGTTTGAAGGAAAGCCTATCTTAATGGAGCGAAATAATGTTTTGTTCCCCACGGTTCTCTATGCTGAGCTATTTAAGGAGGTTTTACCTGTGGTTATTGTGGATATGGGCGCTGTGCCACATATAGTCAATGGAGCGGATGTCATGGCGCCCGGTATTAGAAGCGCCAGCAAGCCTTTTAGCGAGAATAGAATAGTTCTAGTTGCTGACGAAGAAAAGCAAAGAATCTTCTGTGTTGGATTGGCATTGATGAGTTCCGATAGAGTATTTAGCGAAAAGCGTGGAAGAGCTATTAAAAATCTACACCACGTAAAGGACAAGATATGGGATTTTCTCCTAAGCGTACAGTTGTGACTATCTAATTCTTATAGATTCAATATTCTGTGGAGTTACGACTGTGTAGTTAAATCGTCGTTCTACGTAGCTCTTTAATTCTCTGATTTTACTTTTTTCTCCATGACCTAAAACTACGAGGTTTGGTTTTGGCGTGATTCGGGCTAAGAATTTTATCAACTGTCCTCTATCGCTATGTCCGGAAAATCCTTCAACCCTATATACTTCCATTTTCAACTCTTTTACAGTAATCCTTCCGTAGGCGTCTATAAACGGTATTTCCCTCAATCCGTTGAGGATCTTCCTCCCTAAAGTTCCTTCTATTTGATAGCTAACAAATATTAGAGAGTTCTTCTCATCGCTAGCTAATAGCTGAAGATAATCGAGTACAGGGCCTCCTGTTAGCATTCCCGAAGTCGCGAGTATAATGCTGGAACCCAGGGATGTTATATCTTTTCGCTGACTAGGATCTTTAACTATTTTAATATAAGGTGAAGTGAATGGATTCTCGCCTCTGTAAATTCTATCTCTCAAAACTTGTGATAAATGTTCTGGATAAGCCGTATGTATGGCGGTAGCCTCGTCTATCATTCCCTCTATGAAAATAGGCACTTCTGGTATTTTCCCGGTTTCTATAGCCTCGTTTAACACTAATAGTATTTCCTGAGCACGACCGACAGCCATTACCGGTATTAATACTGTTCCTTTTCGCTCCAGAGTCTTCTTGACTATGGTTATAAAATACTGTTCTGTATCGTATCTTGGCGGCAATCGATCTTCAACTCCTCCATAAGTGCTCTCCATGATTAATACTTCAACGCGCGGAAATCTGTAATTTGCGTAATCCAGCAGTCTAGTCCTCTCGAATTTAAAATCGCTCGTGTATACTATATTGACTAACCCCTGTCCTACGTGTATATGAGCCATTGCGGATCCGAGAATATGCCCTGCAGGATAAAGAGTTAACCTTATATCCGGAGTTATATCAGTCACCTCTCCGTAGCTCAGAGGGTATGTGTGAAGAAGGGCTTCTGCTATTTCTCGTGAAGTATAGGGAAGTGGTTTACCGCTTCTTTCTGTAATCTTGAGATAATCTTCCTGTAGCATCTTCATAAGGTACATAGTCGGTTCGGTTGTATAAACTGGTCCTCGATACCCGTATTTAAAGAGATAAGGCAGTGCGCCGCAGTGGTCTAAATGAGCGTGAGTTATAACTACGGCATCAAGTCTATCTACATCAAATTCGGGGAGATCAAAATAGGGAAATTCGTCATGTCTATTTCCACTAGGCTTAATTCCAGCATCTAATAGTACTGTGCTCTCGGAGGTCTGTACTAGTATTGCGCTCCTACCCACTTCCTGAAATCCGCCTAAAGCAGTCACTCTAACATAGGTATTCTTGAATATGGGGTGTCTGTGAATCCTCTGACCCATTTCTCTAAGAAATTTTAATCTTTCCTCTCTACGCGCTCTAAACAAAGACCTAGTTTGAGCTATAGTTGTCGAGTGTATTGGAGGAGTTCTTACGACTCGTGGATGCCAAAGAGTGCGAGCTAATATCTTTCTAAGAGTTTGTCCTTCTTTACCGATTACATAGCCCGGTTTTTCTGCTTCTATTTCAACTACACCGCTAATATCGTCAAAAAACACACTTGTGATTCCGGCTTCAGGTGGAACTATCTCCTTAATAATTCGAATTGTCTCTTCTTCGCTTTTCCTAACTTGAGGGTCTCCTCTTATTACTACTCTTTTCTTAATGGTCTTGACTATTTCCTTGATGATACCCTCATTTTTCTCAAAAAAGACCACTGGATTCCTTGAATAAATGACTATTTTCGGGCCTTCAAATTCAACTCCTGTAATCTGGGCATCAGGGGGGCTTTTCGACAGGATCGTATTCCTGATATTGAGAAGTATTTTATCTTCTTCCAACTTAAACACCGATTAACCGATTATAACCTAACTAACTCTCATTTTTAAAATTTCGGTAATTTCACGTTTATCCAACTCCTTCACGCCGTTCTTATCAATAACTGCCACGTCTATTCCTTCACCACTACCCGGATCTCTCCTCATAGCGGCATTTACGGCCTTTACAGCCAACCTTATAGCCTCTTCTCTTGAAATATTTTCACTATATTCGTTCTCCAGCAGTGTAACGGCATAGGGTGAACCGGAGCCAGACGCCGTATACTTTTCCCGAGTAACAGTGCCCAGCCAATCAATACTATAAAGTTGAGCTCCTTTTCCATCTACTCCGCCAATTAACATGTGCGCTATCAAAATCGGTCTCATCTGAAATAACAATATCGAGGCTAGCGTTGCCACGGCTTGTACTGGCATCGGCCGTTCGTTTGTAAGTCGGTAAAACGCAGCTTCGATTCTCAATTGCTCAACTAAACTCTGAGCATCCGCTACTACACCAGCCATAGTAGTGGCTACGTGGTGGTCTATAGCGTGGATTTTCTTTCCTTGTTTATGAAATATATAGGTCCCTGATGAAACGCGTTTATCCGCGCCTAATACTACGAAGTCTTTGCCAACTATGCCGACCGTCGTCGTACCTTTGTACACTTTTTTTAGCATTTCGTTATTAAACACATTATCACCAGAAAGTGTTTGAAATTATGTTGCTAACACCACAACGTAGAAAAGACTTATAAAGTTTACTGGTAGAATGATACAACAGAAAATTTCGGCTATTCGAACCATTTAAACGAATAATACAATACTTTTTTAGTTTCAGGGTTTACAGTTGCAATCACGAATTTTTTCCTGACAGAATGAGATAACCTGCCCGCTCGCACAATCTCTATGGGGTCTAACTTCTCCCTATATGGAAGTACGTGAACAAGGAAAGGTGCATGATCTATTCCAGGTCCATGTTCGTATACGGCAAAGGTGGCGCCAAATTTCATTCCCGATTTTACAACGTATCCTCTTTCTCTAAGATCGCTATATACTTCAAAGACTAAATCGAAATTCTCGTAATTCTCTCTGCCAACTTTCAAAAGATAGCTCTCATTGAGTTCAACACCATCGATATTGTATACTTTTAGAATTCCTTTCCGTTGCAGGTATAATGCCTCGAAAAGAGTTAATTCTAGAGGTCGTTGAATATCGAGAGTCTTTGCCTTACGTATCCCTACGAATTTTCCGTAAAATCCGTGACGATATAATTCTCTGCTTTTTTCTATATCAAAGATGATGATTCTGTTGTTAATAAGATACGCCCTGTACGTGTCTTTTTCCATCTCCTTCTCCTCCGCGGCTCCCAAGTTCTTACTCATTACTTCCCCGTGCTAAGCTTATATATCTTCTTTCACAGCAGTGTTGGGTATGAGATTTTGAATATTGTAAACATTTCCCTACGCTATCCCGTAGGAACAATAGTCTCTTTGCTCTTGTTGCTAGGTTTTATTATGCTAGCATATTCTCTCGCGAAAACAAGAACAGAAGAAATTTTAGTAGGCAGATCCGGTCTTTTCCCATTTTTCCTGAAAATACTTCCAGGACACATAGTCATATACGGAAGGACTGGAAGCGGTAAGAGCAATACTGCTAAGCTAATCGCATCAAAGTTATCAAAGAGAATTCCAGTGCTCATATTGGATTGGGCTGGAGAATATGATCTGGAAAATTTCGAGAAACTACTGCCAGGGGAAAATTTTCAAATAAACCCGCTAGAATACATCTCTGGAGATTTAAGTGAACATATAGATTTTCTAGTAGATCTTTTTGGGGACGTATTTCAGTTTTCGGATCCAATGAAATTCATGTTCCGTAGAGCTCTAAATCAACTATTTAAGGATACACGAGCTCCAACGCTAGTACAACTCGTGGAGAAACTAGACGCACTACCGTTAAAGAGCTACTATGATCACGAGACGAAAATGGCTATTAGAAGACGTCTAGCGCATCTTATTGAAGGGAGAGCGTTAAGGACTTTTGTCGGTTCTAGTCATAGTTTAGGCCATTTATTCTCAACTAATATCGTTATAGATTTAAGCGTCTTCAGAAGTGTTCATATTAAAATACTTTTTATACTTATACTTCTCAAAATGTTATATGACTATGTCGTCCCTAGAAAGAGATTTTCTAAAAAAGTAAAACATGTTGTAGTCGTAGAGGAAGCCTATAATGTGATCCCTTATAGAAGATTGAATTACCTTCCATCAATCGGCGAGAGATTATTCGCAGAACTCAGAAAATACGGCGAATGTGTGATAGCTGTTTCCCAATCTCCGATAGAGACCAGTTGGAGCCTCGCTAAAAATGCTAGGATCGTTATTATACACAACGTCTTGGATAAAGATATCGACTCCATTTTCGGCATAAAAGCGAATTCGCCGTTCTCTAAGCTTTCGACAGGAGAGGCTTACGTTATTCAAGATAATAAAACGAGATATGTGAAGTTTTTCAAATATAAACCTAAAAATGATAGAAGTGGAATCACTAAGACTTCCGGGATAAGGTTCTTCCATGTCCCCGGTTTTGAGAGGGAAAACCATGATTCATGTATTGAAATCGAATAAGAAAAAGGTTAAGATAGGAATGTTCGTACAGATTCTCTCTAAATATTTGGAAAAAGAAAAACTTGTCAGTATTCTTGCAGAATTAGACTTATTGAATCCGGAAGTTTGCGAGATGTTAGAGAGAGTTTATAGCGGAGAAAATTCTTCCTCTCGATGCGACTCGTCCTCAATGATTGGTGTTTTTGAGAATTACGAGAGAAGACTAAAAGCCTTAGAAAGAGCTGTAAGTGAAATACTAGATATGCTAGATACTCTTGAGAAAGCATTCTTTAAGAAGCCTATAAAGTAGTATGAAGAATTTTTGGCCTACCAATTTAACTCCTAGACCAGGACAAGTAGGGGCAATTCAAGCTCTACTACGAGCGCTTAAAGAAGGTCAGAGAGCGGTACTAGATGCACCTACCGGCTGGGGCAAGACTCTGGTAACTCTTATTGCATTACGTGAGGCTAAAACTACTCCGGTTTTATGGCTTATTAGAAGCCTAGCTGTGGGTGAACGTATAGCTGAGGATGCCGAGAAAATAAGATTTAGGTCTTTTATTGCCGGAGGTAAGGGCAAAACCTGTCTCATCAAAGAGTTGAAGAAAGGCGATATGTATTATTA
>JALURF010000042.1:9906-15437 GCA_027017165.1 Thermofilaceae archaeon | reverse complement strand
CTTTATTAAACAACGGCAGCGGCTTTTCTAGCGGTATAAAAATATATCCACGCCTGAATTCTATATGCCCATTTCTCAACTCTACATAGTCTCCTTCAAGCTCAACTACCGAAACCATATTTTTCAAGTCTAGAATTTCGAGGAGCGGTTTGCTACAGGCTTTTTTCCGGACGATAACTTCGAAAATAGGTAGTATTTCAAACGTACCATTACAATTTAATATTAATGGATTTTTGTTTACCTCTCTACCATTAACTATCCATTTTTCGAAAAATATTGTATGAGATGAATTTCTAGTATTATACGCCAACAAGCTTACCTGAGCATTATTCATAAAGTTCAACATCGTATTTTCCGTATAATTTACATCATTAACACTGACAGTTCCCTTATTTTCAAAATATATCCTTAATTGGCAGCGAACTGGTTTATAATCTATTTGGGTTATTTCTGTGTTTTCTTTCTTCTTCAACTCCTTTTCTTTAATCTTTAACGTGGATAATAACACAACCATGAGCAAAAGGATTAGTATTGCGTATTTCTTCATGTTCTCATCAAGCTTGTGAAGAACACAATTTAAGCCGAGCACAATTTACCTAGCTTATTTACCCTTCTTCACATATCGTAAGGGAAGATGCTTAAAGTGTGCTTAACCTCAGGATGTAAGGGCGGAACCGGAAAATCAACAATATCAGTGCTACTGACAATTCTTTACGCAGGGGTAGGGAAGAGAGTAATATTGGTGGATACCGGTGTTCAAGGAAATAGCTCTCATATGATATTGAACATGCCCCCGCCTCCCTATCTCCGGGATGTTTTACACAAAGGATCTATAACGGAAGCTATATTAAAATGCGAAGTGGCTCTCAAAGATAGAAACCTAAGCTTTTACTTAATACCGAATAGTGGAGAATTGCAAGAAATCTCAACGGGTGTTATAGAAAAAGCTTTCAAAAAAATTGGAAGTTTTTTCGATATAGCCATTTTAGATATTCCAGCATATCAAAACGAAGAATACAACCTATTTATCGACGCTTGCGATATAGCAGTTCTAGTCTACAACCCTAATAGCATAGTTATACGCTCGGTAAGCAAAGCCTACGTTGGAAAGTGTAGAGTCATACCCTTGTTAAACAAGGATTTGGGAATTGAGAAGTACAAGAATTTAGTAGGAGAATTTCACGTCAGATATCTTGTAATACCGTTTGATCCTCACCTCCCACTACTTTCTCCGGAAAATCTAACAACGGTTCTCCTCAATCTTTCTCGAAGAACTCAAGAAAGTTTAGTCGAGCTGGCTCTCGAAATTCTAAAACCTAAAGGCTCAAGTAAAGAATCCGGAATTTCAAGGAACTTGCTTAAAATAGGTACTATTCTGAGGCGCTAAGTATGCTTAGATCTTTCGAATTACTAAAAAGGAAGTTAGAGAAAGCGGAGAAGAAGGGGGAAGACAGCGTCAAGATAAAGCTGAAGAAAAAAGGCATCAGAGTGGATAATGAGAATAGTCTCTCCCAAAGAGAATTCGTAGATGTTAAAGATTACATGAAAGTGATCACCTGTAAAAGCGGGAAGCTTGTCTTTAATGAGGATGTCGTCTATGTATATCCATTAGAGAGAAACCCAACGTGGGGCGCGTTAGCCCCTATAGTAGAACTTCCCGAAACTCAAGAAATTTTCGTTAGAGGAGATAGAGTCTGGATTACAATAGGAGGCAAGAGGTTTAGAGTCTATATAAAGAATTTCGAACCCGAGAAAACTATCAATAGATTGGTTATAAAGTCTGGTGCCCAAATCGACTATTCTAAGCCACAATCTGAAGCTGAAATAGACGGTTGGAGGCTCTACTTTAAGCTCCCCCTAATCAGCGGCGATGTAGAGATGACGGCAACGAAGATCGCAAATATACCGAGACTTTGCAAAATTGTTAACCCGGTCTTAGCGGCTAGACTTTTGATGATGGTACTAAGGCCGAGCGTTGTAGCGATAATTGGTCCGGCGGGCTCAGGCAAAACTACATTATTGTCTAGCTTGTTAAAAGAGATAATCGCTTTCTTTCCTCACCTAAGAATTTCAGTAATCGAGCAGGTAAGAGAGATCTATTTAGGAGATGTAAGTAATATTGCCTATAGTAAGGCGGGCCCAAATACTCCAATTACTATGCTTATTAGACAAAGTATGCGCTACGAGAGGCCCGATATTTTGGTATTAGGAGAGTTGAGAGGAGAGGAAATATGGAGTTGGGTTGAAGCCGGAAGGTTAGGAATAGCCGCACTCACCACCTACCACTCTCCAGATGCCAAAAAAGCGGTTTTTAGCATGGCTGAATTAATGAGGCAAAGTATTCACGATGCGACTGTGGAGACGGTGATGCAACTCATAGATTGTATTATAGTTATGAAAAAGTTTTTGATAGGAGGAGCTATCCGCAGAGAGGTGGAAGGTGTCTACTTTACCCACGACGATAAACTTGTTGCTTTGTATAAGAGAGGGATTCATGCATCAGAGGAGAGGTTTAAAAGCCTTTTTCCCGAAAGAGTGATGGTCGGAGATTTTAATGTGGTATATCGATTCCTAAAGAGAAAAATTCAAGAATCCGACTTCTAGTCTCGCTTTTATACTTTAATGAACTCAATTTTTGGTGAAATAATGAATAGAAAAGGCGGAGTCCCGCCGATAGTAGTAGTCCTCGTCGTCGTAGCCTTCTTAGTATCAGCGGCTCTCGTATCCTGGTACGTCATAGCCACAACGAGCAGCGCCGTAAAGAAACCGCTCATCTACGCAGAGCCAGGAGCCTACGTAGTAGGCTCAAGCCTCTACATGACTTTACGCAATGATGGGACCGAAGATTTTAGCGGAACGATAACCGTCGTACTCGCTAACGGCGCCACGGGCAGTCAAACAGTCTCGATAGCCAAAGGCGAGGCGATAAACGTGGTAATCGACCTAACGGGCGGAGTTTTCACCGTGGGCGAGAGTATTCCTGGGATAGTCAGAACACCGGATGGAGAACAGAAAATAACAGTTGAAGTTCTAGGCTAAGGTGATTTTAAATGTCTATTTTTTTAAAAATTTCCGAATGGCTTAGAAGTGAGACTGAGGCTCTCCCTCTTTATATTCTCTTAGCGTCTTCCCCCCTTCCCCCTCTTACGACTTTATACAAGCTAAAGGAGATGGGGAAACTGGATTATGCAGGAGACTTAGATTCCATTCTCGAAAAAGGATCGGAAAAAGGTTATAGCAGTCGTCTCAAGAAGGTTCTAAAAGCCGCTTATGAATCTCAGATCTCTGGAGATAGAGAAATACTTGTACGGAGTTTTGAGCAAGAGTTAAAAGATGTAGAAGTGAGCCTCGAACTAGCGGATCACAATATATCACAATTCTATCAGTTTATATCCGTCTTTACTACATTAATGCCCAGTATCATAGCAAGCGTACTCTTCTTCACTAACGGAGAGGCAGCCTTGATATCGCTTATCGCTTTTTCACTCTTAGCATTGCCAGCGAGCTTCATAGGACTAACCATCTACCCGTTAGAAATGCACCTACCTATACGTCACAAACATAAATTTCTCCTATTTCTCCTAATTCCACTCGGATATATTGCGCTCAGCTATCTTAGCTTCGATAAGCCAATACTAGCATCGCTGATTTTTTCTCTCCCGCTATCTATACTATTATACTCAGATATTAAAAAACTGAGAAACACCTTAGAAGAAGCCTTATCTTTAGTTAGAAAAGCCGCCGCTTGCCCATTTAACATTTTCAAGTGTTTAGGAATAGATGACCCGGACTACCTTCTAAGCGATAAATGGTACGGCGTAGCAGCGGCCGCTACCACCGCTCTCTACTTTCTAACTATATACAGCGGAAGTAGAGTTAGAGAATACGTCCAAAGACTAGAAAATTTCGTAAGCAGGTACTATGAAGCTTTTAAAAAACTCCGGTCTAAAACGCTGGTAATGTTGATCTACGCCTCTATCGAAGCCGGGGTAGTGGCACTAATCTACGGGATAATCCTCATAGTTCTCGAGTATTTCGCCTCACTACCCACCTTCGGATACGCTGGAATCTATATTCCAAGCAGAAGCGTCGTAGAGAGACTAGAAGGAGTCTTAGATGTTGTATTAGCCTTAAATGCGTCTTCTCTCTCAATTTCTACGTCATCGAGCAGGGAAGGCAACCCTTTGTACTCTTTCCTATACCTGCCATTCATCTCCTTACTAATGTTAATAGCATTTGACTTAGCGCGCACACTAACACCAAGCCTACTGGGTGTAGCAGTTTGAGGCTAGACGCCTTAGCCACAGTGTTAATCTTTGTTATAGCGTTAACCTCTATGCTCTTCCTCTACACAAACTCGAGATTCATATTTCTAAGATATAGCGTAGAAGCTTGGAAATGCACAGAAATTCAAGCAACTAAATTTGCATTAAGCGGAAAACTCGACGATATAGGGTTGATCGAAATCAAGAAATTGTATTGGAATCTCACCAACAATACTATAAATCTGGGAGAAGAGGACAGGATAATAGGTTGCGCTTTCACCTATAGGTTATTGGAGAACGGAACTCTTCTTTACGTCAAAACATGTCCATCTCGAAGATGTTAATATTAAACTGTAACTTAAAATACATTATATGACATCCTTCAAACTCTTATGTCCTAAATGCGGGAAAGAATACCCATTGAAGTCAAAGATATGGAAATGTTCATGCGGAAACTTTTTAGATATTTTAACCATCGTGGAAGAAAGCGCGAATTACTTTGAGAGAATAAAAAATCGCATATATAATATGTGGAGGTACTGGGAATTATTACCCATAGACAAAAAATACCTAATTTCTATCGGAGAAGGGTGGACTCCGATAATAACTAAAGATTATCGAAATGCAACACTTTTCTTTAAACTGGACTACTTAAATCCGACTGGTTCATTTAAGGATAGAGGAGCTTCAGCGCTCATATCCCACTTAGTAGGCATAGGGATTAGGGAGATCGTTGAGGATTCGTCGGGCAACGCTGGAGCCGCTATAGCGGCATACTCAGCAACAGCGGGAGTAAAATGCCGTATATATGTACCAGAGAAAGCTCCTAAAGCTAAAATCCTACAGATAAAAAGCTATGGCGCAGAAGTCGTCCGAGTAGGAGGAAATAGAGAACAGGTCAACAAGGAAGCATTGAAAGCGGCCGAGAAAAGCTTCTATGCTGGCCACCTATGGAATCCTTTCTTTATAGAAGGCTTGAAAACGATAGTATACGAATCCTTCGAACAGATAGGAGGCGTAGACGCTGTAATAATTCCGGTAGGAAGCGGAGGGTTAGCCCTAGGCATATGTAAAGGATTTAAAGACTTGCTCAGCATGGGCGCTATAGAGGAAATACCCAGAATATACGGAGTTCAAGCAGAAGGTTTTACAGCAGTCTACCAAATCCTACATCCAAATTATAAAACTAGAAAGCCGGAGAAAATTCTAGCAGATGGAATCGCAGTTCCAGAACCTCCTAGAAAACATCAGATAGCCGACGAAATA
>JALURF010000042.1:0-9896 GCA_027017165.1 Thermofilaceae archaeon | reverse complement strand
ACTAGCGGGGATATAGTCGTGGTAAATAACGAGGAAATAGTTCGGGCATTAAATAAATTAGCTAAGTGGGGTCTCTTTGTAGAACCGACTTCCGCGACCATTTTATCGGCTTTTGAAAAATTGAGAGATGATGGAATCCTAGAGCCTAAGGAAAAAGTTCTGATGCCTCTCACAGGATTTGGACTTAAAGCTACGGATAAACTACTTAATCTAATAGAGTAGGAGTTAAGCTTTTAACCTTCATATCGTTCACTTAAATATGGAGAAAGATAAATTCCTAATACTATCCTGGGATGAGTTCTACTGGGATATTTTCGACCTAGGGAGGAAAATAGAAGAAAGCTATAAACCAGACATATTGATCGCCATCGCGAGAGGAGGATGGGTTGTAGGAAGGATAATCTCCGATCTTCTAGAAGTCAACAAAGTAGCCAGCATAGGAGTTCGATTCTACAAAGACGTTGGTATACGAGATTTAAAGCCGGAAATAACGCAGCCTCTTTCTGTGACCGTTAAAGATCAAAAAGTCCTAATAGTGGACGATGTAGCTGATACTGGAGAAACTATCGAACTTGTCAGAAAACATGTATTAGAGGATAATCCTCAATCAGTAAAAATAGCGGTAGTGTACGTAAAGCCTTGGTGTAAAGCCAAGATCGATTACTACGTAAAGAAGACGAATAAGTGGATAGTTTTCCCATACGAACAGATGGAAACTATAAGTCACCTGGTTAAAAAGATGAGATTAAAGGGTCTGGAGGAGAGCGAGGTCTACACGGCTATAGTAAACTTAGGTTTCGACGAACATATAGTTAAGAAAATTTTAGGACAACTTAAAATATAATCGTTAAAAATTTTGAACACAGGAAAAATTTTATCCCCTACACGCGCATTCTCTTCTATGGTAAGAAAGTTAACCCTACTAGTACTAATCGCTGTTCTCCTTACTGGAATACTGTTTCTAACCTTCGTAGCGTTTTTAGGGAATTTAATAATAGGATATTATAGACCTGAAGTTTCATACATAGAACCTCTGATATCTCCAGAAGCCGCGAAACCGGAAATCCCATCGCCACTACCATCTATCGGAAAAACTGAGGAGAGGGAGATAAGCGCTGGCGGGGAATTTACGCTTATTAAAACACAGGAAATGCCGCATAGGAAAATAGTATACGAGGCTTATCTCAGGCTGAAAGTTGAAGATTCTGAGGAAAAGGTCCGAGAGGCGGAGAGTATAGCTTTAAAATACAACGGTTATGTAGGCAACTTACAGATAAGCAAGGATAGGGCTAGGATAGTGCTCAGAATTCCGACGGAAAACTTCTACTCGGCGATTAACGACTTGAGAAAGCTTGGAGAACTTGAAGACGAAAATGTAAGAGCTATAGATGTAACTGAGGAATATATCGACCTCGTTGCTAGACTAAATAATTCGAAGAACGTTGAGAAGCGCTTACTAGCATTACTAGATAAAGCGGTTACTGTAGAAGAGATATTAAAGGTTGAGGCTCAGCTCAAAATGGTTAGAGAGGAGATTGAAAGACTTACCGCTAGGCTAAGGTACTTGGAAAATAGAATAGAATATTCCACTATTACAGTTGAATTCGCAGAGCCTGAGAAGGTAGAAATTGAATGGCCGTCATTCAACTTCTTAGGAATTATTGCTAAAGGATTAGCGACTATGTACGCTGTCGTATCCGCTCTTATAGTAGTAGTGTTCGCTCTCACGCCATTAATCGCTTTAGGAGGTTTAGCCTGCATTGTGTATAAGCTGTATAAGAGACGGGTTTTAAAAACTAAAACTAAGTAACTCTTATTTACACCCTGCTAGTATAGACTTATCGATTCAAATGGCTAATAGACCCGCGTTAAAAATAGCTCTACTATACTGCGATAGAGCACTTAGACTCTGTAAAACAGCTAGAGAACTTGTGGCTAAAGGAGATAACGAAAAAGCAGCAGAAATATGCCTTTATATATCCACTCTTTGTATAAAAAGTCCAAACCCTATATGCCATAGAGAATCGGAGCTCTGTAAAGCTAGTGCTGAAGCACGGCTTAAAAGAGAGATCAAACTTGCAGAAAAACTGTGTAGCGAATCCAGGCGAATTTGTCCCAAAAACTACGAAATAAAAGGACTATAGTATGGGCGAGCTCCTAGACGTAATAGTAATAGGAGCTGGTCCAGCTGGTCTCTCCAGCGCTCAACGACTAGCAGAAGATGGATTCAGGGTGGTTGTTTTCGAAAAAGAAGTAAAACCTAACTATGAGAAGCTTTGTGCTGGTTATTTACCATTAGCAGCATTTAACTACTTCGAAATACCAACCTCCATAGCGGATTACCCTGTTAAAGGATTGAAAATTATAACTAAGAAATCAGAGTGGACTGTTGAGTTCGAAGACATTGTAGGGTACAACCTTGATAGAACAAGACTAGCCGAGTATCTCGCTAAGAGGGTAGAGAAAGGCGGTGGAGAAGTTGTAACGAATACAGCTGTAGTAGGTATCGAGAAGAGAGAGGAAGTAATTGTGGCCCGGACTAGTGAGAGTAAAGAGGTTTATAAAGCCAAGATCATAATAGCCGCTGATGGGGCTTACTCTAAGATAGGAAGCATGATTAGAGGGAGATTTAAGAATAATGAACTCGGTCTAACCACACAAGTAAAAGCACATCGCAGCAAAACACTCTCAGAGACATCTTCCAACCTCAACATAATATTCCTAGGAAGCGACTTCTCTCCTTTCGGCTATGCTTGGATCTTCCCTAAAAAGAATCATATAGACGCTGGTTTAGGAGCTTTAGCTTCTCGAACTAAAGGCACGGATTTAAAAAATTATCTAGCCAGAGTACTAAAATACTACGATTTAGAAAAAACATCTGAGGCTAGGTATGCTCCAGTACCACTTACTGGTCCCGTGAGGAAAGTAGCCATGAATAGGATATTATTAGTTGGAGATTCTGCGGGACACGTATCGCCGCTTACGGGAGAAGGTATAAAATTCGCGCTTTTAGCGGGGGAGATGGCCGCTGAAACTGTAACTACTTACCTGCGCGGGAGTATACCGCTCCGCGACGTAGGAAAACTCTACCTGTCCAAACTCCAAAAGAGTTTCTATAGAAGATTTAAACTAGAGAAGTTCATATTAAGAATATTCGAAAAAGGTAAAATGACATCGGGCAGATTACTAAAAGATCCAAAGATGAGGGAGATAATTGCAAAACTGTACTTAGACGTTGAGGATACTCCTAAACTGCTGCTTTCCAGCCTATCTAGACTGCCTAGGGTCCTTTTTTAGATACTTGGTTATCTTCTCCTGTACTACTAATGTTTTCAATAGAGTAGATTTTAAGAAAATCCTCTTAAAATCCTCCTGGAGCTTCGAGGATATGTACCTTAAAGCCTGTCCTAGAGAATCAAACACTATAGGGTTCTTTCTAAGCGCGTTTCTAACGCTTTCTCTTATTTGCCAAGAACCTATAGGCGCATAATAGTCGGGCGTAATCTCTCTGAAAGCAACTACGGTAGCCTTGCGTCTAATCCTCGACAAGTACTCAAGAACTGGAAACCTTATAGCGTAATAACCCCCGTCCACATCTGAAAGCCTAGCTTTACCATCGAAATACTCGTAATTACTTACGATCAAAGCCTCATCTTTCCTCACCCATACGCTTCGAGGAAGCCAAATCTCCAACATTTCAAAACTCCAATCTCCGGGGACAAAAAGAAGTAGGTATCTATTCCCCACATACTCCGTATAAAACACAGCATATTTTTCATACTCCTTATAG
This sequence comes from Thermofilaceae archaeon, assembly GCA_027017165.1. Lineage (GTDB taxonomy): Archaea > Thermoproteota > Thermoprotei > Thermofilales > B69-G16 > B69-G16. Next base: position 6,106 of record JALURF010000042.1, on the reverse strand, counting down.
CCTCCAACTCTATTCAGCAATCTATCGCCTAAAACCTTATCAACAGCCGTAATAGCCCATCGAGTCGGGACTATTCTACGAAACCTACGCTCGCCTAGTAATCCTAGACTAAAAAGCCTCACTATATGATAAAATGAAATTCCATGCTCATAAAGCTCTATTGAAGCAGTCCTAGCATCCACGTCAGTATCTGAGACTATATAATCAACTCTTCTAGGTACCCTTGGATTGCCGACAACTTTAATGTCGAGGGTATCCGCTCTAGGCCCTACGGGCGCGACAATGCCATCAAACCTGAGACTCAGCACTGGAGGTCTTTTAAATAGAGCCTCGATATCAACTGGCAACCGCGAGAGAGCTATATCTTGAAGCTCTGCTAGCAGTTTATTTCTAAAAGTTCTAGCATCTACCTTGGCATCGGCGCGGAAACTAGAATAAACCATAGAGGCCCTAAGCGCTATAATATCCTCCAAGCCCTTCCTACCCCACCAACCCTCCGGAAAATCATATTCTCTAGCCTTAACCCCTACCACAAGCGGAATATTAACTCCAAGTCTAATGCTCGGGTATCCCCATTCCCCCACGAGGATGGAGGGAGGCGTAGAACCGTAGATTTCTCTCCGCGGAATCTTACCAGCAATGCTGTATGAAGCCGAGAGCCTGACTAGAATAGGGCACCTAGACCTACCGCATAATCTCCTAGAACCTTTACATTTAGCGCAGAGAGCGGGATCGATCTTTACGGGCAAGCTCGACCCCTTATCAGCTATTCTACCACGTAGACGAAAAGGGGAGGAGCTATCCGCTCGCTCCTACACTTGGGACACTTAGACGGTTTCCTTACCCTATTTATTTTCTTAAACACGAAGCCACAATTTAGACATTTTGGAGGGATCATAGCTATATATTCTCTCCCTCTGCTTCTCCGGTATAAGGTTTTTGCCGCATGTTTCAAATCTTCATAAACATGCTTAGACTCTCTCGGGTTTAAACCTATCAATACGGCTATTTCATCCACACTTAAAGGTCTGTCGCTATTCTTTAAGATATCAATTATCCTCTCTCTTCTCGACTCAAAACCGCTCATAATCCAACTCCTTCACTAAATAAAACTGAGCATTGCCGTTATATAAAAAATATAGAGTTTATTCGCTGGTCGCGAATACGCTTGGTATAACCTCGTTTAAAAAATGCTCTATACCGTACACTACGCTATAAAACTCTATTTTAAAATTCTCAAAATCCAAAGCTTGTGTAGCACTTTCCGCGTGAACGACGACGTCATCATTTTCAGTTAATCCATACGTAACCTCGTTTAGGTAATACGTCTCCCTAAGCAATTTCTTATAAAACTCAAGTTTATCCACTTCTTTCGGTAAATCGCTTTCTCTTATAAGAGGAGCTACGATAGATATCCAATCCTCGTTATAGAATACGAAAACTTGGAAATGAAGAACTTCCTCTCCAAACTTTACATCGAAATGTACTGCGAAATTATTATTTTTCTCATCGTGATTATAGCGCAAATCCATTTTACCTAGAAAATCGCTAATCTTTTGGGCAACCTCTTCTTTTTTCACAATTCCAGCCACGAATTAAACCATCAACACACATATAATTTTAACGGGCTCACCCTTGGTAGACACCGTCAGAAAAATATGTATTTCGGTCTACCAGGAGTTTCTCTATCGAGGTTGAAGCCTCTATCGGAGTTCTCAAGGGAACCCCTACGCCTCGCATCTCAAGGTTTAAGCGCGATTTTCTAGCGGAAATCTATTACAATTTCCTCCAGTAAAAGGTAAGGAACTACATGTCTTCCCCGTTTTTGAAAACCTAGAAATCCATTCCGATATAGGAACTGGAGATCGTTATACACGTTTGAGACAGATCGTCCAACTCGTCTAGCTAATTCGCTTATCGAATTCACTCCTCTTCCAATTTCTTTTAAAAGCTCAACCATATTATCAGTCAATAATCTTCTCACAACGCTGGGATCGCCCTCCTCTTCTTTGATAAAAGTCTCCTCACCATCTTCCTCATATTCTCTGATGGCATTTATCGCGTTAATCCACTCATCCAGTTTATTTTTTAACCGTTCATCTCGGGAAACTAAAAGCTCCCGCCTCAATCTATCTGGAGTTCCAAAAGAATACTCATACTCGTTAATAATCTTCCACAATTCCTCAATAGTGATTCTCCGCCTAACTCTAATCTTCAATTAAACCACCTACTTTTATACTTCTCTTATAAATTTATAGTAGAAGTATAAAAATATTAATATCCACCACAGGGCTTAGTGTATATGGGGATTTTTATGTCTGTACCTCTAAAAAGAATAGATAAATACGTATGGGAAATACCCCAGAACTATAAGAGGGGTATGAGAGTACCTGCCCGTATCTTCGCTGATGAGGAATTACTAGCTAAAATGAAGAGTGATCTAACCCTGGTCCAGGCGGCTAACGTAGCCCACCTACCGGGTATATACAAGTATTCTATAGTATTGCCGGATGGTCATCAAGGATACGGTTTCCCGATAGGTGGAGTAGCTGCTTTTGATGCAGAAGAGGGAGTAATAAGCCCGGGCGGAGTAGGCTACGATATAAACTGTGGAGTTAGAGTACTGAGAACTAATCTAAAATTTGAAGATGTTAAACCTCAATTGAGGAAATTAATAGATACTCTATTCCGCTATGTACCATCCGGGCTAGGATCGACGGGCAAGGTTAGTCTAAGCATTAGCGAGCTTGATAGAGTTTTGGCGGAAGGCGTGGATTGGGCTATAGATCACGGCTATGGATGGCCTGAAGATAGGGATTACATTGAGGAAAACGGGCATATGGTGACGGCAGACCCGGATAGAGTATCTCATAGAGCAAAGAGTAGAGGCAAGAACCAGCTAGGTACGCTCGGCAGCGGGAACCATTTCCTAGAGATTCAAGTCGTAGATAAAATATATGATAGAGAAGCCGCTAAGCTCATGGGAATATATGAAGAAGGCCAAATAACGGTAATGATACACACTGGTAGTAGAGGATTGGGTCACCAAGTCTGTAGCGATTATCTCAAAGTGATGGAACACGCCGTGAGACGGTATAGAATGCCTCTCCCCGATAGAGAATTAGTAAGCGTTCCCGTGACTAGTAGAGAAGCCGAGGAATACTTCGCGGCTATGTCCGCTGCTGCAAATTTTGCGTGGGCTAATAGGCAGATGATAATGCACTGGACTAGGCAGGCTTTTGAACACGTTTTCAGGAAGAGTGCAGATGATTTAGATATGAACGTGATCTACGACGTCGCCCATAACATAGCAAAGCTAGAAGAACATAAAGTCAATGGAAAGAGAGCTAAAGTATACGTACACAGGAAAGGTGCCACAAGAGCTTTTCCGGCGGGACATCCAGCTATACCAAAGAAATACAGAAGTATAGGTCAACCGGTCTTAATACCCGGCTCCATGGGCACAGCATCTTACATACTACTAGGCAAGCCTTCCGCTATGAAGATTACTTTTGGATCAACCGCACATGGGGCTGGGAGGCTACGTAGTAGAGCCGCAGCGGTAAGGTCTTTCAGGGCGACACAGATATTGAGAGATCTAGAGAAGCACGGTATCGTGGTAAGAGCTGCAAGTATGAGAGTTGTCGCGGAGGAGGCGCCTGACGCGTATAAAGACGTGGATAGAGTCGCAAAAGTAAGTCATGAAGTGGGCATAGCAACTCTGGTAGTTAGATTAAGACCTATAGGCGTAACTAAAGGATAAATAAAAAAGGTTAAGCGGATATTTTCCCTTTAAATACCTCTATCATTTCTTTTATCGTCTCTTCTCTCAAAACCCCATGCGGCGTAGGAACTTCAAATATTCTTCTCGGAATCTTTAGCTTATCCAGTGAGAATCCCTCCCTATACTTAAACTCGTATTTAAGCCTATGTATAATCTTGCCCTTCTCTTCCAGATCTTTAACATCTAACTTCCATCCTAGAGGTTTAAAGGCTTTGGCGACTACTTCTGGCTTGTATATCCCCCTAGCGAAAAAGCAAACTACAAGACTCGATAATATTTGTCTCCATTCTTCCTCTTTTAAAGCTCTCTCCACCAGCTCTTCTGCCGTGAATTCCTTGCCGAGAACTTTCTGATCAATACTGTATCCTCCCATATCCAGATGGCTATGTCTCGAACCAGCTAAAAATCCAAAGTAGCCTGTAGGCCCCGTGTGGTAGCCAGGCATTTCGTTACCTCCAAACGCTAAAGCAAATTCTTCACCACCATAGATTTGAGAGGCGTAACTCACCCCTCTAGCCAATACTTGATAGAATTCGTTAGGCTGGCTGACTATATATCTCAAAGCCCTAATGTAAGTCTCAACATCGCCCCATTCGAATTTCAAGCCTAAAGTTTCTTTCTCGCTTATCAACTTCTTTTTAAACGCTTCGGTAGCCCAAGCTAGCACAACGCCGCTACTTATACCATCTAAGCCTAATACTTCGACTTCGTCGAGTATTTTTAACAGATCTTCTGCATTTCCAATACCTAGCATACTGCCCAGCGAATATATCAACTCGTAGTCGTAAGAGATGAACGTGGTCTTGTAGAAATAGGGCTCATCTTCATAAGGCTCTCTTAAAGCGGCTAGATGAATACATGCTACTGGACAATGGGCGCATGCTAGTCTACGACCAAGGTATTTCTCGGCTAAGTTCTCGCCTGAAATACCGTCGGCTTTTTCAAATCGAGAAGCCTGCAGGTTCTTGGTTGGGAGCGCGCCGAGCTCGTTTAAAGGTAGCACGTTGGCGGCAGTTCCTAAATCGTGGTATTTTCTCATAGCTGGCGATTTAACCATAGCATCAAACAGCTCTTTATATACCTCTCTATACGTTCTTTTATCCGAGACTGGTATAGAACGTCTCCCCGAAACTACTAAGGCTTTAAGCTTCTTGCTCCCGAAAACGGCTCCTAAACCCAACCTGCCGAAATGCCTATAAGTCTCGGTTACCACACACGCATACCTAACCAGTTTTTCTCCAGCTCTTCCTATCCTCATTATAGTCCTCATTCCCGCTCCAGGTTCTCTCTCCCTTATAATTCTGCCTACAGTTAAGCTACTTTTAATACCCCAGAGGGCGGAAGCATCTCTAAAGAATACCTTATCCCCGTGAACTGCGACATAAACCGGTTTTTCGCTAGCTCCTTTTATGATTATCGCTCCGTAACCAGCCATTCTTATAGCTATAGCACTTCTACCGCCAGCATGGCTTTCGCCCAAGTTCCCGGTGAGAGGACTCTTAAACATAGCCACAGTCTTAGAGGCTATCGGGTATACACCAGTGAATGGGCCCACCGTGAATACTATTGGATTATCCGGCCCTAAGGGATCCGCCCCTCTGGGGCACTCTTCTCTTAATAGATTTATTGCTACGCCAGCCCCGCCTATATACTCTTCAAATAAATCCCTTCTATTCTCTACCCAGTAAGTCTTTCTTGTCAAGTCTATGTACAGCACATTTGAAAGCATATCTTTAGGATGCATTTACTCCACCTCCGCCAATTCTATAACTCCATGAGGGCAATAGTCAACGCAATATCCGCACTGAGTACATATGATTGGCTTGTTCAATTCATCATCCCACATAACAGCACCTATTGGACACGCTTCTCTACAAAAACCACATCCTATACACTTAGCCGAGTTCAGGTATACTCCTCCCCCCTTCCTTAAACTTAAAGCTCCCACCGGGCATACTTTAGCGCAAGGAGGATCTTTACATGCCCTACACACTATCACGACGAAACCTCTCTCTACTCCTGCAGCGCTTCTAATAGCTATGGCGCTCCTATCATATCCTCCCTCGCCGAATCTCCTAGCACATGCAAACATGCAGGATAAACAGCCAACGCATCTATCAACGTCAACTATATCCAATCTTTTGTTTTTCGACGCCACAGGCTTTTACATCTACAGAACACTTAAATAGATTACTACTTTGAGTAATACCGCCCGGTAGTTGGTGCATTGTTGTTTTTCCTTAATATAGTATTATCATTATTTAACAAATGCATATTTTGATAATTTTATCTATTTTCTATAAAATTAATGAATAAAAATAT
>JALURF010000041.1 GCA_027017165.1 Thermofilaceae archaeon | reverse complement strand
GCCCAGGATCCTCATCCCGCGGCCATCCTCTATCGTTATCTCATGCATCCTCAGGTCGTGCGGTGTCTGCCGCATCTTCTCCACTATAATGTACCTCTTAAGCAAGCCTCCCCTAATATACCTCCTGAACCTGATTATACCGTCTGCTATATGCTCCACGCCCCACCCGAAGGCGCTGTTGTGTGCAAGTAGCCACCCAACGCCTGCTAGGAAGTTCTCATTATCCTCAACTGATAAGTCATAAACGTACTCCGTCCCTTGGATCTTAGTCTTCTCCCTAACTTCAACGAAGCCTATATCACCGTTAACGAAGGTTCTTAAGAATTCGATTGCCCGTTTTATATCGCTGCCTCTCTCAGAGTATAATATTTCATTTATGATCCTTGATATCACGGGGGCGTTGAGTACCTTCTTGACAATGCGTGTACGTGTAGTATACTTATATTTACCGAGATGCGTATAGGTTGCACTAGATTTTATGCCTTTAGGGTTAATAGTCTTCATAAGTTCGACTATCATCTGTTTCGGTATTACCTGAATTTGATCAACAGTGAAGCAACGGCTCGGTAGCTCTGATCCTAAGTGTTCTATAACTTCTTTTAATTTAGCTAGTTCATCGATTTTCGATAATACTAAATCGTATATACAATTATTATAGTCAAGGCAGGCCTTACGCGTCCTTATACTATAGCTATTAACGCCTAAACTAAGCAGAAGTAATGATATTCCATTTATTAATTTAATCGAGGCGGACGTGTATATAAGCGAGCCATTTATTCTATTGTAGCTTCCGTCTCCGGCATAGAGCCCCTTGAGAAACTCTATTTTGTGCTCCCGAGGAGCTATGAATACTTGAGGCGGTACTTCTTTCTCAGCAGCCCCTGATTTAATATTAAATACTCTTCTTAGTAGCTCAGCAAATACCCTGGAATACACGTAAATCGATATTTTATTATATTTTCTACTGCCGTAAATCTCAACCCTGATGTCACTGAAAAGCTTTCTTATTATATTCACAGCGTCCTCCACATAATCGATTTCATCCTTACCGAAGTAGAGGACCACTCTGTTCTTTCCGACATAACCGTCAGAGATGATATAACCCAGTAGTCTGAAGAAATCCTTATTCATACTCAGCTTGACTGGTAAAGGCTCGGATGCTGACTTATTGTTCACTATTTTAACTTTAGAGTTCTCGATTAAATCCCAAACATTATCTTTGTATATTTTTACTAGTAATTTTAACGGTGCCCTTTTATTCCTTATCCAATAATAGCTTACACCCCTATTTCGGCCGAAGTCTTTACACGCCTTAATGAAGACTGGATCCTCCGCTATTTTATCAGGTAGATCTATAATATATAAGCTCTTAACACCTGAATGCCATAGTTCTTTCGCTATATTCAAGTACTCCGGTAGAGCTTCTTCTAAATTGATCTTAGTGGGCGTTACTAGTAGGTCTCCCTTTTTCACCTGGCTGGCTCCTATATCGATTAGCTGGTAAGTTGGTGCTAGTATGTATAGGCTGTGATCTCCGGTAACTTTAATGCTTCTCCCATGTGATGCCGTGATATTGTACACATCGCCTGTTCGTCTATGCTTTATTACATATCTGATCTTCTTCCATTCAACTTTCAATGTTTTGGGGTTGATTGATA
>JALURF010000040.1 GCA_027017165.1 Thermofilaceae archaeon | reverse complement strand
GCTCAAAGCCAGTTATCGTTATCATAATATATTATATATTACAATGTTATATAGTAACATTGCCCTATACGGCAGGTGTCTAGCTTGCCCGAATATAAAGTCACGGTACATAGAGGTGTTTGCATAGCTTGTAGGCAAGCTCCTTCTATCTGCCCTATAGTTTTTGAATCTGATCAATACGGCAAGACTATAGTAAAAGAAGAGTTTAGGATTAGACAGAACAGCAGGATATCAGAGGGTATTATAGGAGATGACCTTTTAAAATGTGTAGAAGAGGCCGCCAAGAAATGCCCTGTTTCGGCTATTAAAATTGAGAAGTTAGAACACGGCTAGCCTCTTTTCTCAACATAAACTTTTGAGGGATCGAGACTACTCCACTTGACTTGGAAGCCCATTATTTCAAGTATTTTAAGAGCCTTATCCTCCTCCACTCCCATCTCTCTGAGATTCTTTAACACTTTTGATAAAGGTTCTCTTTCCACGGTTTTTAAATACTCTAAGACTTTCTCGGAGATAGGGATCTCAGAGGGTTCCGCGCTTTTCTCGATATCGAATTTCTTAAGTTTATTGTAGACGTCTATTGTCGGTATTTTATTTTTAAAGAGAATGATTTCGAAGGGTAGCGAGCCTATATCGGAGGAGCAGGCGAGCTCGCTGTTCACGGCTAGTATCATTTTAACCTCTTCTAGACTTCCGAGTTTCTTAAGTTTTCTCTCTAAATATTCTCTGGTCCAGAAGCCCATAATTTCGAAGTAGACTTTAACGCCGTCTTTCTCGAAAACGAAATCGGGTATAAACACGTGCCTCCCGGCTATTAATGGCTCAGGTTCTCTGTGGATCTTCCACCCGCTCCCCAGAGTCATAAATCGCCTATGGAATACCTTTTCCAGCCTGCTATCGTACTCTTCCAGTTCCAGTCTAGACTTCGGAAAAAGCCTCGAATACCTATTATTCAGCCGGAACTTATAAACCACGCCTCTTCTCTTAACTCTAGCTCTTATACTCCACCTTCGGGCACAAGTGATGTAGGGCAGGAGCCTAGCCAGTCTAGTCCCGTATCTTTCTGTCTGCTTAACTATAGAGGCCGGGCCGTCTATGTAAAGCCTTATACCTCTAGGAGTTTTCTCAGCTAAGTACATCAACCCGAGCCGTTTAACATTAAAGAGCAGTATTTTCATCTCCATCCCTGATATTTCTACTTCAGCGGTTAAATCTAAAGCTTTAAATAGGAGCGTCTGAGCTAGAGAGAGATTATAAGTCTTTAAAAGTTCGACAGGACTCGGGGCGTCGAACTCCTCTACTACTTGGAGTTCTTCATAGACCGCGGTAAAGCTATTCTCTAATTCTTTAATGTTAACTCCGAGCTTTGAAGCCGCTAACGCGAATACCTCTGCTCTCTCCTCCTCGTTCAAGGTGAAGCCGCCGAATTTCTCGCCAGCGATTTTGAAAACTTCTAGTCTAGCCTTTACAGGATTCACAGCGACTTTAGGTTTTGAGAAACGAGTTCTCCTATATAATAGATGGGCTAATCCTCTCGCAAATCTGTAATCTAGTCCAAGTTTAAAAGCGATATCTTCTACCGTTTTAACTCTTTTTTCTAAATCTCTTCTTTCAGCACCTACAGATTCGGCAAAAACCTCAATCAATCTCTTTGCCACGTGAATTTCTAAAGCGTTAAAACTGGAAAATAGAGGATAGATAAGACCTCTTCTGGCTCTGGCAATTAGCAGGTCAGACGGTAGCACATGTTAAAATATAAAAAGAGTTATAAACGCTTAACTGCAAGGCGCTCTATAATTTGCTCTATCAACTTGATGTGTCTTTCCTCTTCTTCTGAAATATTCCTCAATAAAAGCTTAAGAATAGCGTTTTCATCAACCACATGCTCAAGTAATCTAAGGAGGAAATGGACGTAGATATCCTCGCCAGCCAGCTTTTCAACTATATTCTGTTTCTCTAATATTTTTAAGAGTTCATCCTTATCGGGCTTCCAGCCAGAATCGAGTCTTTCAATAATTCTTTTATAACTATCTATAATCTCAACTCCTTTAGACCCTATAATTCTCTTATACTCCTCTATGGCAACTTCTAAATCATATAACCCATATGCTCGACAAATATCTTCTAGAGTCTTAGCGTGATCTTCGCTTTCTCTAGCTATATGGCGTAAAGCTATAGAAGACCACTTATCATCGATAATCTCCGCTATTTTATTGAGAAACTCAGCGACATTTTTCTCTAGTAGGATAGAGCACTTTAACACATCGAAGAACTCTTTTTTCACGATTTTCCATATTCTTTAGTGCTATATTAAAGTGTCTAAGGATCTAATCCCTTATCCATAGCCCATTCAGCTATGCGCAACGCTATATCCAAAATATCCCTATACTTGCGTTCTTCGAGAATTTTTAAGACTAGTTTTTTAGAGATTTTGGCGTAGCCGTGCACGACTACATGCCTAAACCCTATAATCTTCCGGAATAAAACCGCCCTATCACGGTCTAAAACTCCCTTCTCCGCGAGCAGGACGGGTATGAAAGAGTACTTCTCTACAATGCCTAGACCAGCTTCAGCGGCTACATGAGATGCCAGATCGATTAAAGCTTGAGCTGAAACTTGCAAAATGTGGAGCACAGAGTTTAACGCGAAAGGGTCATTAACTAGTTTTTCAGCCGTGGTTTCTCCGAGTTTAGCGTCGAGCAAGCCGAGGTTCTCGTCTATAAGCTTTAATAGATACTCAATTTTACCCATGGGATAACCTCTTTTTAACAGCTCTAATATAGGATTCAAAGAGTTTTAATTTACGCTTAAAAACCTGAAAATCCAAATACTCTGACATGATTCTCAACCGGTAATCAACGTAGAATTCTCTGTCTTCACAGTAGACGAGCACTCCCTTAGCGACCGCTCTAAAGAGAAGCTCTATCGGTAAATCCGCGTCGAGGAATAGGATATCGATTTTATCTTCAGGAATTTTAAAAGCTTCAGAAGCTAGAGAAACCAGGTCAACGCTTAAACTCGCGATATCCTCTCCCGGTCTGGGAAGTATGGCCACGTCTATATCGCTGAGAGGGGTAGCTTTCCCTTCAATCTGCGAACCGAAAACCGTTACCAGAGAAACCCTATTTTTGAGCCTAGCCTCAATCAGTTTCCTAAATTCCCCTATCTTATTCTTTATTTCGGACACAAGAGTATTTACTCGAGGTCTTTAATCTAGTTTGCCGCTGAGAATCCTTTCAGCGGCGTGGCTACCAGCGGCTACCTCCTCCATACTGTAACAAGAGGCTATAGTAGCGAAAATATCTAAGAGGCGGGCGTACTCGATCTCTGATTTCCGGACTCTAGGTCCTTTAGCCAGTATAAACGTCACCATTTCATCCTTCGAGAGTCCTCCATGAGAAGCTTTAAGCTCTGGGTAGGGGATATCCCAAGGCTCCCAGAAATCCCATCCAGAGGCGGCGTTTAACACGAGGTCTCCACAATTCTCCGATTTAAACATATTATAGATCTGGACCACGGCGTCGGGGTATTCTTTATCATATGTAGCTTTAAGCCATTCCTCCTCACTCATCCACCTAGGTTCTATGTTGTATTTTAATGGATCCGAGCCGCTAACTACTCTATACCTGTACCTATCGCTCTGGAAATCGTATTCTATAACTCCTTCCCCTTCTTCCGAGACCACGACCACCGAACGCCTATCTTTCCTAGCAAACACTTGTTCAACCCCTTCTTCTTGAGCTAAGAGTTTTAACAGATCCCCCTTACCTGGGTAGTTTCTTAAAATCTTATAGCTCGGCCTTCTACGCCACCCATACTCCGGGTGTGTAAAATAGAGGAGCCCCACTCTTCTCCCGTTCGAAAGCGCGACGGCATTAGCTTCTCTCCTCTCCGTTAACAAATCCGGCATAGCCGGGTTAAATCCCTCCTCGGATAGGAAGGCGGGGAGGTCTAAGTGTTTAGAAACGTTAGCCGACCCGTGGTCAGAAAATACGAATAGCATATAGTTATTCCGTCCATAAGCCTGGTCTAGAGCCTCGGTTAGAAGCGGGAAGGATTCATCAAATCTTTTTATAAACTTCTTAACAGCATCTCCTCTCCTCCCATGGACGTGTGAGATATAATCGGCGGAAATCGTGAAGAAGAGCATATTTGGCTTTTTCTCTATGGCTATTCTCGAGGCAACCTCTATCCTCCTCTCAACTATTTTAAACGAGCCCTCCCTCTCATAGCGGGTAGCCACCAAGTCGACGACTTCTTCGCATGCATGTATAATCCTGCCCATGGCGACGCTGTTTTCCACTATGGCATCGAGCGTTTTTCTTCTAAGTCTAGGATTGAAGTCTTTCTCAGCTCTAGCATTAAACTTATAGTGTTTTATCCTCCGCTGCCTGCGGGAGAAATAGCGTTCTCCAACCATATTCGTTTCCCCGGAGAAAAACCCCGATATAATGCCACCCTCCGCCGACTCGGAGACTGTTGGAAAACAGGAAACCGCGCTTTTAATAAAGGAGCCTTTTTCGAAAAACTCCGCCAGATTCTCTAGACGCCCGCGCCTATACATATCCACAAATAGGTCGCCTGCGACACAGTCAAGCCATACCAGCACGACGGGGGTTCTCAATATTCCCACCTGTGCTTCAGCAACTGAGGATTCAAGCTTTTCAGAATACCTAAAAGTAATTCTATGAGGTTAAATATTTACTTTCCCAAACCCGATCATCGCTCTGAATTATCGAAATATTTAAATATCAATTTTTTAAAATTCTACGGGGCGGCTCTATGATAATTAAAAAATATTTAATAGTACTCGCGGTAATGTTAATAATTATTATGCAATATCTTCCAATAGCCGTAAGCGGTTCAGAACTAGCTACGGTGATAGTTAGAGTTAATATTGCAAAATTTAAAAGCGAAAAAGTAGAAGCAATCGGCGGCAAAGTAGTCTATATAGCCGAGCTTGCACCAGTAGCTATAATCCGCATTCCAGTCCGAGCTGTAAATAAGCTAAAATCACTACCAGGAGTATTGCATATAAGTCGTGACGGTATTGTTAAAATCTTTCAACCATCTAACGTGCCGAGAGCTCCTTCGAGAGAAGAACAACCCCCTCAGGTAATCCCGTGGGGTGTAGATAGGATCGGCGCTCCTCAAGCTTGGAGTACTACTTACGGATATATTGATATCGACGGAGATGGCGATTCGGAAATAGAAGTAGCGATAATAGATACGGGAGTCGACGTAGATCACCCAGACTTAGCGGCTAATATAAGATGGGGTATAGCCGTTCTTAATGGACGCATAAGTAGTAAATATGATGACAGAAATGGACATGGAACACACGTCGCAGGTACTGTAGCAGCGTTAGATAATGAGATAGGAGTAGTAGGCGTAGCGCCGAGAGTAGAACTCTACATTATAAAAGCCTTAAACAACGGCGGTCTAGGATCTTGGAGCGACTTAATCATAGCAATAGATCTTGCAGTAAAAGGTCCGGACGGAGTGTTAGACGCGGATGGAGACGGAGTAATTGCTGGAGATCCTGAAGACGACGCTCCAGAGGTTATATCGATGAGCCTAGGAGGCTCAAACCCGCCCGCAGAGCTGCACGACATTATAGCCAGCGCGTATAGCTATAATATAACTATTGTCGCTGCTGCTGGAAATGAAGGAGCCGACTCGCCTTCTTATCCAGCGGCTTACCCCGAGGTTATAGCCGTAGGAGCTACAGATCAAAACGACCTAGTACC
>JALURF010000039.1 GCA_027017165.1 Thermofilaceae archaeon | reverse complement strand
GAGAAAGGAGAAGTTAAGATAGACAAATTGGGGAGAACATCGAGAAAGGGAGTTTTCGCGGCTGGCGATGTTACCGACATGCCCTATAAGCAGGCGGTGATATCGGCTGGCCAAGGGGCTATTGCGGCTCTGTCCGCGTACAATTACGTTATGGAGTTAAAAGGAAGAAAAGTTGAAGTAAAAGCCGACTGGAAGCATTTAAAAATAGGGAGAGAAGAGGAGAAGGGATTTTTCTTAGCTTTGAAGTAGGGCGATAGACTGCAAGCTATGCAAAGTTATTTATTCACCTATTAGGAAAATATAATGATCGCGATGAACCGTAAACCCAATCTATGGCTACAGTTAGCGATCTTCATTTTAACTGTCTTAATCGTTCTCTATACATCAACGCTGGTATCTCAACCCCGATGGGAGTTTTGTGACGGATACACCTACTACATCTACGGCGAAATGGCTTGTCCCGCTTGTCAAAGCACTAAAAAAACATTGACGGAGATGTGCGGAGAAGAGCATATTGTATTCAAAGAATTCACGATCAACGAGACTTACATGGAAGAATATCAGAAGCTATATGAGCTGCTCGAGCTGGGCGACGTTTATCGAATACCACTAGTGGTAGTTTTCAAAGAGGATACTCCGATTATAGTTTGTGTAGGCGATTACGATGTAGAAACTTGGAAGGAAATTTTTCAAATTCAAAGGGATATGGAAGGATTGGTAATAGTGGATGGCAAGGGACAGGTTAAAGTTGGGATGCGGGAGGAATTAGTAGCCAAGGTTAGAGAAATAGTGTTGGGGACGGCTGAGCCCATGGTCGAGAAAATAAGTTTAGGAGAAGCTTTCCCTATAGTGATCGGGGCTGCGCTGGCGGACTCTGTAAATCCGTGTACTTTCAGCGTCTTTACAGCTCTCTTGTTGATAGCCATGGCGAGAGGGAGAAAAATAGCAGCTACGGGATTGGCGTTTATATTCGCGATATACGCTATGTACTTCGCCATGGGATTTGGATTAATAAAAATCTTCTATTATATAGGATTCATAAAATATATAGTCGCTGTTCTAGCGCTTGTATTCGGGTCGCTGTCTATCTTAAGCGGGCTTAGAGGATTTAAATCACCAATACCAATGAAATTTAGGGAAATAATAGAATCTAGGATTGAGAGAGCCGTAAACCCGTTTTCAGCGGCGATCGCGGGGGTAATAGTGAGCGTAACTCTCCTGCCGTGCACCGGAGGACCCTATCTTATCGCGACGGCGATATTAGCTAAGCTTCCCAGTTTCCTAGAAGCTCTACTACTGCTAGTAATTTATAACTTGATATTCGTAGCTCCATTATTCCTGATACTGTTGGCTATAGCCACGCTCTCTACGGCTACTAGAAAAATAAAAGAGTGGAGAACGAAAAAACTCGGTTTAATGGAGGTAATTAGCGGAATACTGCTTATAGCTATCTCGCTCTATATGCTATTCTTCTTATAACATCTTTTATATTCGAGTAAAGGAATCCGAAGAGATATAAAGCATGGCAAACTATATCGAGAACAGGGTATAAAAAGCTCTTTTTCAACGGCATTTTCCGCTTTTTAAAATAGTAGAGGAAGAGGACGATATAGACCTCGAGGGCGATTATTGAGAGAAACAACCCTATCAAAAGAAAAGCTATAGCAGAAATAAAGTAGGAAATCATTAGTGCTGTTAAAAAAAGAGCAAACGCGTAAGAGCCTATGGCCGCTGGCCACGCTAGCGGGCTATCCTTATTCTTCTTAAAGAAGATGTAATGGCCAATCCCATACCTAAACTCCTGCTTAAATAGCTCTAAAAGAGACGTCCGATGTTTATGATAGACGTACACGCTCGGATCAGCCACTATTTTAAATCCGTCACGACATAAACGCCAGAGAAGATCGACTTCGTCGCTTCCTCCTCTATACTCTTCGTCGAAAAAGTAGCCTCTATCGAAGATTTCTCTTTTAAATGATAAATTATTGCCGGGTGGAAGCCGTGCTTTCTTAAAGCTATCTCTATCAAATACTACCTTCTCCTTATAAACCGGCATTATGGACCATATACCTTCGTTCGCGTAGTCGGTGATTAAGCTCTCTCCCTTATAGAAGTTTAGCGCGCTTCCTCCAACGACGTGAGCATCTTCTCTCTTAAAAACCTCCAATATGTTCTTGACCCATTCTTCTGGAACTATACAGTCGCAATCAGTGAAGATGACCACGTCTCCCGTAGCTTCCTTAACCCCTCTATTCCTCGCAATGTTTAAACCCAGCTTCTTCAACTTCACGAGCTTCACAAAACTATACTCAGAAACTATACACGGCGTCGCGTCTTCAGACGAATCGACTACTATGACCTCTATATTCTCATTCACTATTTTGGCTAATGACTCCATTAAATCTCTTATGTGCTCCTCGCAGTTTCTAGTAGCGACGATGATGGATACTTTCAAGAGATCTACCCTTCCGTAACCAGCGCTTTAACGAATTCTTTTAAGAACTCAACATCTCTAATATAGACGAATTCGTTATCCGAGTGTATATTATTTTCGTTACGTATAGCTCCGAGAGCAACTACGGGTATTCCCTTAAGGAAGAAGAATGTGCCGTCATTTCCTCCTAGCTCGGCGGCGATCTTAACCTCTTGATTTAAACCAACTGTATAGATGGCTTTTTCCATAGATTTCACAGCTTCTTCCTTCAGTTTTTCATCTGTGGTATACCACCCCCTAAGCTTAGCTATTATTTCAATACATCCTCTAACTCCATACTTATTGAAAGCCTTACTAAAGAAGGATATCAATTCCCTTACCGCCTCTTCTACATCTTCTTCGGGAAGTAGTCTAGCATCAAAGCCAGCTACAGCCTCGCCCGGTATGACGTTGTGTTTTTCGACTTCATTCTCGCCGAGCTTCAATATCGTGAAGTTAAACCTACCCCAGAGATTGGGAAGCGGGGATCCCGGTGGAGAAGGATAGCGCGAAATTCTACCACACCTAATGCTGCCGTACTCCTCTTGAATGAAGGAAATCACCTTTACCAATTTCGATGCGGCGTTTTCGGAGAGGTGAGGATAGCCAGCGTGACCGCTCTTACCGAAAACTCTAACCCATCCGTGGATTACACCGCTAGCTCCTATTGATAAGTACTCGGCGGAAGCGTCTAGAATTACAGCTTTATCCCATTTAAAGCCTTTATCAAGGAGAGTTTTTATACCTAGAGGTCCTCCCTCCTCATCTCCCGCAATGACGAGCACGGGTTTAAACTTAAACTTCCTCCCCTCATCTACCGCCTCTTTAAGAGCGTAGATAGAGGCTGCTATCGCGGATTTATCGTCAGCGGCTCCACGACCATAAAGTTTTCCGTCAATTAAGAGTGGTTCGTAAGGATTTATTTTCCGTCCCTCAACGACCCAAGGACCCTTAGCAGGAACTACATCATAATGAGAAACCAGCGCTATAGACTCTTCCGCGTATACATCTTTAGGCTCTACTAAGACGACAGGTACTTTGCCGAATTTATCTTCAAAAACGACAGTTTCCGCTTTTAAGCCTAGTTTTTCAGCGGTAGAAGCTATAAATTCGGCAGCTTTCTCGTAGTTCTCCCGTATCACTCTCCCATCTTCAATCCGCAACTCAGTTTTTATAGAGACTAGCTCTTTGAGGAAGTCTACGAGAGAGTTCATGGAACCACCGAGATAGATTGAAAACAAGATTAAATAATCTTGCCGCTTAAGAGACTTAAGTTTAGTTGTACTCCAGCAAGTTTATTACCCTAGGGATAGTGTTTAATAGAGGTGTCGTGATGGAATACGAGGTCCTCCATAGACCTCATCTAAAAAAATTCTTAATACGCTTAGCTCCAGGAAAATACGCCTATTTAGGCTACGATATTAAAGAGGACAAGCTGTACATAGAGTCCACCTATACTCCGCCAGAGTTTAGAGGTCGAGGGATAGCTCGTAGACTAGTGCTGGAGGCTATAAAATATGCTGAGGAAAATAACTTAAAAATAGTGCCAATCTGCAGCTATGCTGTGAGATTTTTCGAGAAAAATCCAGAATATAAGCGCGTACTAGCCGAGTAACCGTTTATCATAAAATTTTTTATCCTCACGAAGTTTGCATAGTTGATGATTAATCTTTTAGAAATCGGGGATGAAGAACTCGCATCTCTAATATCCTCAGGCAGGTTAACATTATCCATTTACGGACTCGGCTACGTAGGCTTATCGCTGGCTGCCGTGTGGCTGAGAGCCGGAGCCCGTGTGATAGGGGTCGATGTAAATCCTCAGAAAGTGGCTGAGATTAATCGAGGGATCGTGAATTCATCTGAAAGAGCGGTAACGGAGGCGGTAAATAGAGGATTGAAGGAGGGGAAGTTTAAAGCGACGTTGGATGGAGCGCGGGCGGCTTATGAGAGTCATGTAAAAATCGTTACCGTGCCAGTCGGCCTAGACGAGTATAAAAAACCCGTTTTTAAAGCACTAAGAGAAGCGCTCCAGACGATAGGAGAAGGATTGAAAAGAGGAGACCTAGTGATCATAGAATCCTCAGTCCCCGTAGGCACCACCAGTAATCTAGCAAAACCCTTACTCGAGGAAGTATCCAAGCTTAAAGTTGAGGAAGACTTTGGATTAGCCTATAGTCCCGAAAGGATATACATCGGCAGAGCGGTAAAAGATATCGAAGAGAATTATCCGAAAATAATCGCTGGCATCGGGGAGAAAAGCCTAGAAGCCGCTACGAAGCTATACCGTCTCGTCGCCCGTAAAGGAGTAATCCAACTCCCAACCCCCGAGTATGCCGAACTGGAAAAGCTCCTAGAGGGGGTATATAGAGACGTGAATATAGCCCTAGCTAATCAATTAGCATTACTCTGTAGAGCGCTCGGCCTAGACTATGATAAAGTAAGAGAGGCGGCTAATTCCCAGCCTTTCTGCCATCTCCACAAGCCGGGCGCTGGCGTGGGAGGCGCCTGTATACCAGTATACTCGATTTTCGTACAGAACACGGCTAAAAATCTTGGTGTAAAGCTTAACTTGGTAGAGGAGGGTAGAAGGATAAATGATGAGATGCCTCGCATAGTAACGGATATCGTGAAGAAAACTGTGGAAGAAGCTGGATTTAAAAAACCGGTTATAGCAATTTTAGGACTAGCATTTAGAGGAGGAATAGACGATACTAGATACTCCCCCGCCTATAAAGTTATAGAAAACTTGTTAGAGCACAGATATGCCATACGGGCGGTTCACGATCCTTACGTTAAAAAAGACGATAAAGTAGCGGATTTAGGAATAGAATTAACAAATAATTTAGAAAAAGCACTAAGAGGGGCGAATGTGGTCGTTATCGTAACAGACCACCCAGAATACAAAAAAATCGGAATAAAACAGCTTAAAGAGTTGTCGGGCGAACGTGAAATCTTAGTCATAGATACTAGACATGTAATTGAAGATTGGGAGAAACCTCCCAAGGGAGTATTCTATACTGGAGTCGGCAGACCGTTCACATTCAGAATTTAATATGTGTATGCTTAGATATACTTTATTGCGAAAACGAAATTTTTAAATTAAGAAAATAATAATAAGTATGCGATGATGAAGTCTCGGGGAACCCCTGGAGGGTTCCAATGAAGTTTAAATCAACCCTGTGCTGAACCTCGCTATTCACGTCACTCATAGATTTTTACTTGCTAACAATCAAGATTAGTGGCTCCAGTTCTTAGATAATATTTGCCAGTTTTACGTTATAGACATATGT
>JALURF010000038.1 GCA_027017165.1 Thermofilaceae archaeon | reverse complement strand
GGAATGAAGCATTGAAACAGTTAAACAAAGGTAATATATTGTTTTGTTATAGGAAATGGTGGTTCGCATTTTCTAAAATTTAAACATCACAGAATAACAGTTATACATTAGTATTCCCGATGAGGTAGTAAGTTGTGGATGCCTCAGAGAAACTAGAGAAAGGCTATGAGATAGCTCGATGGCGTGATAATCCCTGGAGTCTTGAAGGTAGGGAAAGATACGAAAACGCCCTGAAGAAGTTTGAGAAACTTCTAAAACATCCGTGGCTAGCTAAGCTAGCTAGCGATAAGATCAGCATTTTGGATCTAGGTGCTGGCAGAGGTATAGGAGGTGTAGCTCTAGCGAAGACTTTAATCGGTAAAGGCGTAGAAGTCGAGCTCACGATGGTCGATCTGAGGGAGAGCGCAGTAAAGGATAGTTTAAAATTCGCCGAAGAGGAGGGGGTCAGAGCCAAGGCTTACAAAATGGATGCTATCGAAGCCTACAAGCTGGGCAGGTTTAACCTAGTGTTGATGTACGGGGCTATCCTAGCGCACTTCGATTCCTGGGCTTTACCTAGGCTTTTCGCCTCTGCTGCAGAAACTTTGAGAGAAAACGGCGTAGTTATAGTTGAGGAGATGGATAGAACACATGCCATCTTCATGTCTAGGTTTAAAGAATTTATAGTAGAAAATCCAAAGCCAGAGGCTTTAAGCATATCGGTCCACGCGGGCTATGACCCTGTTAAAGGCTCATATTTGAGGAATTATATCAGAGTGAGGGACTGGGAAGCGGTCACACTGCCGATGAACTTCAGGAGTATCTCAACTATAGCCTCTATTCTGTGGCTTTTCCTCAAAGACATAGATATCGTAAGAGCTGAGGCGGAGAACATATACCTCGTGTTAGGCAAAACTCCTAGAAGGCTTTTAAAACCCGAGCACTTAGAAGATCCGACGGTGATTAAAAGAGGAAAGCCCTGGAGTTTTCCCTAGTTATTTGAATGCTATATATACCAGGCTTCTCATGGCGATGGGGAACTGTTAAATAAAATAGTAAAGTTGTTTAGGAGAAGTTACAAGGATGTAGAGCCCGAACAGATTAAATGTGAAGGATATAGAGGCCTGCTTAATGTTCATTGGAGCCCTAAGTATAAAATTATGCTCTGTGCTAAGAAGAGAGGATTAAATATTTTTTAGTGTGCGACTTTCCTTACACTACTATAAATGGATTTAGTATGAATAGAATAGTTTAGAAGAAGCCGTAAACGTATTGGGAATTTTAGCAGTGCTTCAGGCAACATGTTTTTGTTCTCTACCTCTCTCTGAAGAATAGCGGTTTCGAAAACACAATTATAGATGTTATAGGGTGTAGGAGGGAGATACCGATAGCATTGCGGCTATAACGGGCACATATTACGGGTATGGAAGCATCCCTAGGAGACTTGTGAAAAACTCGAAAATAAAGATAAAATTTTAGAATTAGCACGTGAACTTTAGAAATTAAAAAGAGACGCAAAAAATAATAGAGCCTATGCTTTAACTAGGGAGAGTTTATGGCTTGGAAGCTCTACGTCTTCGACTTTGACGGAACTCCCGTTAATAGCTACTCCTGTCTTCTCACGGTTTGGAGGAAGATGGGAGAGTACCTGAATCTGGAGGAAGCTTTCTAGAGTTTCCCTAGGTACCCACATACCCATATTTTCTTAACGCTCT
>JALURF010000037.1:13105-16106 GCA_027017165.1 Thermofilaceae archaeon | reverse complement strand
ATCTGCTTATAAGGCTATCACAGGTTTTACTTTTTCCTCGCTAATACGAAAGCGTGTGCCGTATCATATGGCTCTAAATGAACCACATCTATGATCTCATACCCTCTTTCTTCTAGGTGGTTTATCTCTAACCTGTAGGTTTCGGAGGGCTCTCTGGTTACGTCGATGCTCATGGCCTTTATGGCTTGGAGTATCCATCCTCCAGTTTTAAGATAAATGTCGGCGTTATCGGCTACTATCTTGCTCTGGAAGGGTTGGGCTATATCTGCGTATACCACGTCTACCAAGTCAACGAACATTCTGTATCGAGTGGGGAATCGCGCATCGGCGAGAATCGGTATCAGGTTTTTCCTATATAGTGCACATTTCTCTATAAACTCCCTCATGACTCTGGGAGAGAATTCTACGCTGTAGACTACTCCCTCCTTGCCCACTATGTCAGAGACGTGGCTGGGCGTAGTACCAGATGCCGCTCCGAGGTATAGGACTTTCGTCTTCTCCTTTAATGGAATCATTTTTAAGCCTTTATAGATAGCCGCTGCTAGTTTACTCCTATAGGGGTTCCAAACTCTATACTCTTTCCCTCCAAATTTAACTAGCTGTTCTCCGTACACTTTTACTCCTGGAGCTAGGTTTAAAGTAGCGATTTTCTTGCTTCCATCCTCAAACTCTACCCAGTAAACTCCGTAAAATTTTTCGTGAGAAGAAACTTTTACGGGTCTTATCATCTATTCTTTCACCTCCTACTTCTTCTCTTCTTTTTCTTTCTCCTTCTAGGTTTACTTGGAGGAGTTTTCCTGACAGGGGGTTTAGCATAGAGCGTTTTTATTTCTTTAATCCTCTTCTCCAGTTCTTCCTTAAGCTCCTCCGCCTTATACTCGCCAGTAAAGGCATCTATTCTAGCGGCTATCGCGAGTTTAGCCGCCAGAGCTCGCGCAATTTTACCTCGTTGCCAGCGAGGCGCGCGGTGTATTTCAGGATGCTGGAATATAACTCCGTGCTTAGGCGGTTTACCTCCTGTTCTCAAGGCTCTAAATAGTGCTTTTTCAGCTCCCAATACCTGTATAGTGCTGGCGGGCAATATGGCTAGTTTAGATAAACCCCCAGCTAGCGCTATCAGCCTAGCGCCCAGTAAGGGGCCTACTAAGCCCCTAATGTTGGGTGCGACCTCCTTCATGGCCTCATCTATATACTCCTGCAGAGCCGCTCTTAAGTCGTAAAGATCTAGAGTTAGTTTAGCTAGATTTCTCATAGCTTGGAGATCGAACTCTGTTATGCTAGCTCCCATGCTTGCTTTTGCCGCGTTAACTAATTTTTTTAACACGTCTTCCGGAAGGTCGTAATCCTTTAACTTCTCCATAGTATAGTTTGATCTCTCGCCTATTTCGTATACCAGCTTAACGTAATCTTTGTGGTCTTTAACTATCTCATCCATTTCTGGGAAATGAAGCCCGTACCACTCTCTTATTCTAGACGCGAATAAGTTGATAGTTTTCGTAACCTCATCCATCGCAGATATCGCTTGTGCCACGAAAAGATCTCTTTTCTCGGCTGCTTCACGCACCTTCATCTTAGTGAGCTCTAGTGCTATTTGATAAAATAGCTCTCTATACTTTTTCTCGCTAACACCTATCTTTGATAAATAGCCGCTAGGCTCCTCTCGGAAAAGAGATGCCACGCTATTTCCCGGTTTTACATGAATTTGGAGAGATTTATCCCAAACAGCTAAGTTCCTTCCCAACTCTTCGTCTTCTACTATTATCTCAGTAAAACCCTTTTTCTTTAATTCGTTTATTAAGTCAGCTAGCTCATCAACTATTTTCCCTCGCTCAAGTTCCGCTAGTTTTTCTGCAATTTGAGAAACTTCTCCATCAAAACGCTTAACCGCTACAACTTCTCCCTGATCATTTAACGCTAACACTCCTACTACATTTTCAACTATATACGCTTTCATCATGATTCTCCTCTTTTACTTTCAGCCTAGATATATAGGTGGATACATGCTATTTTATATTTTGCCGGATTACGTCGGAGAACTATGAGGCGATAACCTAATATTTATGTTATTTAACAGAACTAAGGAGTTCAACTGGAAGGGATTAAACATGGGAGTATATCACGGAAACGATTTAAGAAAAATAACTGGTGGCAAGAAAAGGCCGCATAGAAAGGTGAAGCTGAAAGCCCACATGGGGAGATACCCGACAGAGACTACACTAGGGGAGAGCCCGCTTGTAAAGATAATCAGGACTAAAGGCGGGGGAATAAAGGTCAGATTAAAGAAAGCGACCACTGCTAACGTGGTTATACCCTCTCAGAAGATAACAAAAAAAGTTCCAATAATCAAAGTCGTGAACAATCCCGCCAGTAGAGATTACACGCGAAGAGGAATTATAACCAAGGGAGCTATTATAGAAACCGAGCTAGGCTTGGCAAAAGTCGTGTCTAGACCGGGTCAAGACGGAGTTGTCAACGCTGTACTGTTAGAGGAATAGTAGAAAATGAGAAAAACCGAGAAGAGATTTGTAATATTATGGCCCGTATATTTCGATAAAAACAAGAGTTGGAGCGAAGGAAGAAGGATTGCCAAGAGAATTGCAACAGAAAAACCATCTCTCAAGGACCTTGAGACAGCCGTCAAGAGCCTAAACTATGAATATGTCGTTGAGAAAGATAAAAAACATCCGGCTTCATGGTTCGAATATCAGGGCAGAATACTTGTCTATACGGATGAGAAGAAAAGCGTAGTTATTAAGAAAGTGGCTGAAAAGCTGATTTCTCTAAGAAGATAATTTAGCTAGCTCAGCGCTAAGCTTCTCCCTCACGACCTCGTTAACTATCTTACCGTCTATTTTACCTCTAACTATCCTCATAACGTCCCCCATTATAGCTCCAAACGCTCTTTCCCTCTTTTTGATCAATAACTCTCTATTTTTCCTTAAAATATTCTCAACTATTTTCTCCAATTCATTCATACTGATAGCTCTTAAACCGAGCTTAT
>JALURF010000037.1:0-13095 GCA_027017165.1 Thermofilaceae archaeon | reverse complement strand
TTATCAACTATTTCATCAAGATCCTCTTCAGGGTTTTCAGATAAGTACTGTAAAATCTCCGGTATTGCCTCTTTGGCGATTACCCCGTTTTTCAACAGCTTAAATACTTCTATTAATTTCTCATCTGTGATATTTTCAACCGGAAAACCATCCCGTCTTAAGCTTTTAAGAACTCCCTCTAACGTATTCGCCACTATAGTCGCTGGTATACCCATTTTCTCAACTATATACTCGAAGAGGTCTAAATGATAAGAATTGAGCATCCGCCTGGCTAGCGCCTCGTTCAATCCATAAACCTTAACGAACTTACTTAATTTCTCTTCAGGCATCTCGGGCAAATTATGTTCAATTCTCTTCAGAAGACTTAGTGAAACTCTTATAGGTCTTATATCCGTTTCAGGGTACATTCTCGCTTTTCCCGGCATCGGTCTCGAATACCTAGTGGTACCATCCGGATTAGCCGCTCTGGTTTCATTTGGAACTCCCATTGAGGCTTGACGAGCTCTCTCTACCACCGCTTTTAACGCCGCTAAGCACTTATCCTCTCTATCCGCCACTAAGACAAAAGCATCTAGCTCTCCACAGTTAAGAATTTCTCTAATTGCTCTTATCTCGCGATCTCCAATTCCGTATTTCGGCAGTTCATCGCTGTGAATAATCCCCCCAACTCCGCCCCAAAATTGAGCATATTCAGAAAACTCAGTGCCGAGCCTCCTGCCTGGCTGTATCTCCATGCCTACGAGTCCTTTAAACTTGGGAAGTTTTACAGCGTAAACTTTACCGCCTTTACTTAACGTTTTCTTAATAATCTTAGAGTTAGAACCCTTTAGTACATCAGTAACATCCACAAAATCCTCTCTAATGTCTTCGCCTCTCAAACCTCTTTGTCTAAGCTCATCTCTTATTTTAAGCAAATTAATTTGCCGCAATACTTCATTTTCAATAACCTTCTTTATAAGCTCGATTTTTTGAATTCCTTTAATCTCTACTCTCGCTCCTCCTTCAATCGAGATATTTAAATCTTGTCTTATAGTTCCTAAGCCGCGTTTTACCCGCCCCGTTATACGCAACAATTGTCCTATTTTCAAAGCGATCTTCTCGGCTTCATCAGGCGAGGTTATCTCAGGCGCCGTCGCTATCTCAATCAAGGGTATCCCGAGCCTATCCAACCTATAGACCACTTCCTTGGCTTTACGGTTTTCCCTTATCTTACGCGCTGCATCCTCTTCTAAACAAATAGTTTGTATAGGGATTCTCTTACCGTCAACGTTTACATAGCCTCCTAGGGCTATTAATGCCGTCCTTTGAAATCCCGTGGTGTTAGAGCCGTCTATGACTATTTTACGCATGACGAATATCTCATCTACGGGTTTAGAGTTCAGCATGAGAGCTATCGTCAACGCTATCTCTAAAGCTTCCGGATTAAGGTCGTGAGGCGGTTCTTCATCCATTTCCACCAAACAAGTAGTGTCACTATATGCCTCATAAACGTACGTTAATCCCTTTTTAAACTCGAAAAGCGCTGCCGGGTCTACCTCTCCTAACTCGCTTCTAGTAGGCCTTAATCTCCGTTTAAATACCACATCCGGCTCATCCCTACGTAGAACCGTGGGACAGTTACAGAATAATTTACTTTTAGTATCTAACATTTGATGAAACTCGATTCCACATCTCATCTTTACATCGCTAATGGAATTCATAGTGAAAACACCTCCGGATAATAGTTTGCACTAGAATGAGGATTTATCTCTCCCGCGATATTGGTCAACATTATCCGCCTAATTTCCTCTACATCTTCAGTTTTTGCGAGAGCCCAGCTTAATTTAACGAACGCAGTTTCAGGAAGCATATCCTCTCCGGGGATAACCCCCGCTTTCAATAGCTCTACACCGGTACTGTAAACGTTCATGTTTACTCTACCCCAGATACATTGAGAAGTCATGACAAATACTACTCCATCCTTTACCGCTCTAGAGATAACTGGTATCAACTCGTTTCTCACATGACCTAGACCCGTCCCCTCCAAAACAACCCCCCTATACCCCGCGTCGACAATAGCCTCTATGATATCTTCCGCCATTCCAGGGTAGAACTTCAGCAAGACGACTTTGTCGGAGAACTTGTTATCTAGCACGGGTTCGCGCTCCTGATCTCTCGGAGTATACGATTTAGTTAACATTCTTATCTCTGTTCGACGTATAAGCGCTAGAGGAGCATCGTTAATAGACCTGAATGCATCTCTGCGACTGGTATGACATTTCCTCACTTTTGTGCCGCGATGAGCTAAGCAGTAATCATCGCTAGTGCTTCCATGCATAACCACCACTACTTCTGCGAATGGAGCGTAAGCCGCGGCAGATACCGCGGCGATAACGTTTTCTATGGTATCGGTTGACGGTCTATCGGATGAACGTTGAGCTCCAACTAGTATAACAGGTCCTGGGATATTTCTAACGGCAAAACTCAACGCGGCGGCCGTATAGCCCATAGTATCCGTTCCGTGAGCTATAACTATGCCCGAGTATTCGCCGTTCTT
The DNA here is from genome assembly GCA_027017165.1 of Thermofilaceae archaeon. GTDB lineage: Archaea > Thermoproteota > Thermoprotei > Thermofilales > B69-G16 > B69-G16. The sequence continues at coordinate 10,559 of JALURF010000037.1, read as the reverse complement.
AAAACCTTGGTATACGTGTTCTGCTATAATGGACCAGCGTGCAGGTGTCATATCTTCACTGAATATAGTAAATATCGTCTTGGCGTCTACAAAGGCTATCTCGGTTAGCTCTGATATCATTGAGTAGATTTCCTCGGCTGTAAAGAAGGAGTAAACCGCTCCCGTCCTGTAGTCTATTCTAGAAGCTATGGTGCCGCCCGTACCCAGCATTAAGACCTTAGGTAGTTCTTCTGAAATGTGAGGCCTGACTACCTCTGCTAGCTTGGGCTTGGGGAGCTTCCTCAAGAGTTCTATAGTTGTTTTCTCATCGACTTTTATGCCTATATTATAGCCGTTATCAAGTTTTAAGACTATTGAATCTGGATCTCCGTACCCAGGCCTCGGTAGTATAATGCCAGTATAAGTTCTCCCATCGCTCAGCGTTACCCGTACGTGGTCAAAAACATCTATCCCATTTTCTTTCATCAAGCGTAGAACTCTGTCAGAATATCCGTGCCGCTCTCCCATTTTAGATCGGGAGATATTATACACGAAGTGGAATTAAAACATAATGTAGAATTCTATGAAGTTAACAATGGATACCCTTACCTAAACCTTGTAGTTGTAGCTGCGTAAAGTATGCGTCTCTTATAGTTCCTTCTATTTCTACGTCTGGGAGGTAGGTTCTTTTTTGGCTGCTTGGGGATTTTAGGCGTCGCAGCTCTTACTTTTCCAGCTTTTGTTAGTGAACCATGGGATGGCATACTATCACCACCTTAAATTAACCAGTGAGTAGACTACTATATTAAGTTTCCCATCTTAGAATCAAAGATTTTGCGTTGAGTTTGCTCTTAAATAATTCTCAGCTATACCCTTATTTTCATCAAAGGAATAATATTATTGCCCAAAACTATAATAATTTGAAAAAAGTACCATTTAAGATTTCTTTTATTGAATTTGTGTTTTAGAAAAGTACTTTAACCACGAGTACGTATTGATAGACGCTTCGTCTTAATAGGGGATTTAATTTGAAGCCTCTAGGTAAGGTATTACATGTTTCAAAAAGCAAAAAACTCATACTAAAAACATCAAGTCCTCCCCCACCTGTGAATACTGAAGTATACGACGAAAAGCTCAATGTGATAGGAATAGTCTATGATATCATGGGTCCTGTGTCCTCGCCTTACGTATCTGTCCTTGTCGATAAAGCCAGCATAAATCCAGAAACTCTCGTAGGTAGAATCCTTTACGTAAAGGAGAGGAGGCTTGGAAAACGTGGAAAGCGGAGACGAGTTTAGGTGTCCAATTTGCGGAAATAGTAGAATAGTATATGATCAAATGAACAGAGAGTATGTGTGCTCGGAATGCGGTTATGTAGTTGAGGATAGAGAGATAGACTATCGATATGAAAGACGTATACATTCCCCAGAAGACTGGATGAAATCAAGGATAGGTCCTAAGCAAGCTATATACGAGAAACTTGCACCGACGGATATCGGCTTTTCCTCTAAGGGAAAGAAAGGGAGGAATAAGAGAATTAGAAGTGCACATAAAAGAGTTGTGGAGAGCGGCGAAAGGAATTTTAAGAAAGCTAAGAGGGAGATTATAAGACTGTGTAACATTCTCGGAGTTAACTCTGTAAGCGCCGATGCCATATTATACTATAAGAAAGCTTCTTCTAAAAAACTAGTACGAGGTAGATCAATTGAAGGAATGGCTACAGCTTGCGTCTATGCTGCGTGTAAAGCTAGAAGGATAGGTATATCACTTAACATCTTAGAGAAGGTATCGAAGGTTAATAGGCGTTTAATAGCTAGAAATTATAGATTACTGATAGAACACGGTATTGTACACCAAAGTGGGGTGGATGTATTTAATTTCGTTACAAGAATAGCCGCAAATTTAAAATTATCGACTGATACTATTAGGCTTGTGGGTAAAATTCTCGAAAAATCTCGAGAAAAGCGAATAGGGATCGGAGCACGCCCAGAAGGGCTTGTAGCGGCCTCTATATACATTTCTTCGATTGTGATGAACTCGCCCCGTACCCAACGCGAGATAGCTAGAGCTGCTAATATAACAGAAGTTACATTACGTAATCGCTATAAGGAAATTATGGAAAAAACAAATATCACTATCTATATATAACTCATTAAAATTGGAGATTCTTGCATCGTTAATAGAGGCTTTTATATTCCAGCTTATCACATAATAATACATAGTGTAAGAACGCGCAAGCGCCGAAGGTGGTAATTATTTGAGTAGCGTACCGGAGATACTGGAGAGGCGCCTACTAAAGCTATTAAGCGAGATAGGTGATGAAGGTATCCTGCAGAAAGAATTGTGGAAAAAACTAAATATTGATAGCCGAAAGGGAATTAAAATTGTCAGAAGACTTGAGAAACAGGGATTGCTCGTAAGGCAGAGCGTTATACACAGAGGTCGCAAGACGTACATAGTTAAGCTAGGCCCTAAATATTACGTAAAAAAGACCATTCCTAGCGATGTAGTCGAAGTTCCTTGTTTTTTCTGTAATTTGTTGGAAGATTGTGGAGAAAAAATAAGCATTAACCCAGTCAACTGCCCTAAGCTTAACTCATGGCTAGCTGGTGATCCTTAATGGAACGCGTAAGATGTTTTATAGCTATAGATATTGAAGACCCTGACGTGGTTCAAAACATTCTTAGAGTTCAACAAGCCTTATCATCGCTGAAACCACAGCTAAAACTTGTTGAAAAAGAAAATATTCATCTAACCTTACGATTTCTGGGAGAGATTCCGAGTACATTAGTAAGAGATGTAATAGACGCACTAAGAACCATTGAATTCTCGCCATTCAAGATTACCCTATACGGTATAGGTGCCTTCCCCAAACTCTCAAGGCCCAACGTCATATGGATAGGCGTCGAAGAAGGAGTTGAAGAATTAAAAGAACTTGCTTATAAGGTGAATATGGTATTGAGAAAACTAGGATTTCCGCCTCCGGATAAGCCTTTTTCTCCCCACATAACTATAGCTAGAGTAAAACGGCGTCCGGATATTAGCACTCTCATGAATATAGCAAATACCTATATGAACAATGTTTACGGTTCCATTCTGGTAGATAACTTTCGGCTTAAGAAAAGCACATTAACTCCTAGAGGTCCTATTTATACCACGCTTTATGAGAAAAAAGCTAGTGTCTAGCGAAATGTCTGAAGAACGAATTTTCGAAATAGTAAGACAAGTTTTAGCAAAAATCACTCCTACTAGTTCTGAAAGAGAGAGAATTTCGTTAATAGTTAAAAAGGTAATAGATTCGCTTCATGAGGTAAAGAAAGATTACGGTATAGATTATAGCATAGAAATTGTGGGATCTTATGCAAAAGACACTTGGCTATCTGGAGAGGCTGACGTTGATATTTTCATTCTATTTCCACCTGATATACCCGAGGATAGCCTAGGTTATTACGGATTGATGATAGCTAGGCAGGCGGTAGAGAGAATAGGAGGAAAATGTTTTGAGAGATATGCTACTCATCCATATATAGAGGCTGAGGTAAGCGGGCTTACAGTTGATATAGTCCCGGCATTTAAAGTAGCCTCCCCGGACAAAATCATATCTCCTGTCGACAGAACCCCATTTCATACACGATATGTAATCTCCCGCATTAATGAAAAACTCAAATCTGAGATCAGAGTTCTAAAAAGGTTTATGAAAGGCATAGGAGTTTATGGGGCTGAAATTAAAGTACAGGGATTTTCCGGATATCTGGCCGAGTTACTGGTAATATACTACGGCTCTTTCTATGAGGTTTTAAAGAACGCCTCCAAGTGGACGCCCCGACGAGTGTTTATAGATATAGAACACTTCTACAAGGAAAGGGAGAAGAAAAAGCTTTTGAGGATAATGCCAGGAGCTATGGTAGTTATAGACCCCATAGATAAGAATCGGAACGTTGCTTCGGCTCTCTCCATACAGAAGATGTGTGAATTCATAGCCGCCTCTAGAGAGTTCCTTAAGACCCCCAGTTTAGATTTCTTCTTTCCACCTAAACAATTTATAGCTAAAGAAAATGTATCATCACTTCTAGAAAAACGGGGAACAGATATAGTCGTGGTATTGACTAAAATTCCAAAATTGGCAGAGGACATAATATGGGGTCAGATTTACAAAAGCCTGGACGGGTTAGAGCGCTTAATTAAACGATTTGATTTCAAAGTACTATCAAAGGGCGCGTGGTTATCGGAAGAGAACGACCTTTTTTTCCTATTCGAGTTAGAGAACGCCGAACTTCCTACTATAGAAAAACACTATGGTCCTCCGGTTACATCGAAAAATGTTGATTCTTTTCTAGAAAAGTATTTAGGATCCCCAGATACGATATCTGGACCATACATTGAGAACGATAGATGGATTGTTTTTAGAAAAAGAAAATATTCGACCGTCTCAGATCTTTTAAAGGACCGTTTTCACGAAGCAAGGCTTGGAAAACACGTATTGGAGAGTTTATCAAAGAAGATGGAAATACTTCAAGGAGCCGAAATTTTGAAATATTTAGATAAGAAGGGATTTAAAGAATACCTCTACAATTGGTTAATTAAAAAACCTCATTGGTTAAGACATGAAAAAGCCAAATTTGAATGAAGACTTTCCTGAAATCGTAATATGCTATCCCAACCCGGATAGGAATACTTGTAAAGAGCGCTTAAAACAGCTAGAAAAACTCGGTGTAGAGCGTATACTTTCTGAAGGTAGGATTCAATTAGGAAAATTTAAGGTGCTTGGTAAAGGCTGCACAAGCGTGGTTGTTAAAGCTCTGTACCGAGGGAGGAAAGTAGTATTAAAAATTAGAAGAACGGATTCCGATAGGAAAGATTTGCTTAGGGAAGCGATGATTCTTAAAGAAGTTAATAAGTATGGCATTGGCCCCAGACTGCTAGATTATACGAAAGATATCCTTGTAATGGAGCATATAGATGGAATCAGCATAGGAGAGTGGATAATGCAAGTGAAGGATCGGCGTCTTTTCAAAGAAGTTTTAAAGAAATTGCTGGATATGCTGTTCTTAATGGATACACTTGGCATATGTCACTTGGAGCTGGCTAGTCCGAAAAATCACATAATAGTATCCGGCGATAGACCCGTCATTTTAGATTTTGAAACCGTAAGCACTAGAACTAGAAAGAGTAACTTGACACAGGTATTGGCTTTTCTCTTGTATAGAGATAGCGCTATAACAGGAAAAGTATTGAAACTTTTAAAGATCGAAGATTTAGAAAAGTTAAAAGAGCTGTTAAGGGAGTATAAGAAGAAACGATGCGAAAGCTTATACTTAGATATACTTAAAGCGATGAATCTCGCTTGAACAAATTATAAATCCAACCATTCACATATATGATGGGGGCCGTCGTCTAGCTTGGAAAGGATGCCAGCCTGGGGCGCTGGTGAGCGCGAAGCATTGCTTCGCGGCCGAATCCCGGGTTCAAATCCCGGCGGCCCCATACCTCCATATTCATTCTCCCAACAGCTACCTTTAAGTTTGCGTAACATACTCTATGGTTAGTAATGGCCATGTATGTAGAAGAACTGGACCTGCCGGAGAGCGCTATAAAGGTCCTCTTGGCTAGGGGAATTAAAAAGTTATTTCCTCCACAGGAGTTAGCCATCAAAAGGGGATTGTTGAGATATAAGAATTTAGTTGTGTGTTCCCCTACAGCCTCCGGAAAAACCCTGATAGCTGAAATAGGAGCTTTAAAACATATACTAGACCTTGGGGGAAAAGTTCTATACTTAACTCCTTTAAGAGCATTAGCGAATGAGAAATACTATGCTTTTACTCAATACGAAAAACTCGGTATAAAAACCGCGTTAAGTACTGGAGACTATGATAGCGACGATCCATGGCTTGGTGATTACGACTGGATAATTACTACTAACGAAAAAGCTGACAGTTTGTTAAGGCATAGAGCGAAATGGCTGCGATACGTGACTTTGATAATCGCGGATGAAATTCATCTAATTCGAGATCCCAAAAGAGGCCCTACGCTCGAGATGGTATTAGCAAAACTGAGAAAAGTTAATTCTAGTCTTCAGATTCTGGCTCTCAGTGCTACAATAAGAAATGCAAAGGAGGTGGCTGAATGGCTTAAAGCTGAGCTTGTAAAAACGGATTGGCGTCCCGTGGTTCTTAAAGAAGGAGTTTATTTTTCTGGAGAAATACTATTCAACGATAACTCTAGAATTGTTATATCTGAGCCCTATTCTAACCCGTTGGATAACCTGGTTGTTGACTGCCTAAGTAATAAAGGACAGGTTTTAGTCTTCGCTAATACGAGAGGCAATACGGTAAGCTATGCGAGAAGACTCGCAGATAAAGTTAAGAGATTTTTAACACATGAGGATAACCGCTATTTGGTCGAGAAGGCTAGAGAGATTCTGTCCCTAGAGAAAAATAGGATTACTGAAAATTTAGCTGAGTACATGCAGAAAGGAGTCGCATTCCATCACGCGGGACTTTCGCACAGAACTCGAAAGATAATAGAGGATGCTTTTAGAGAAGCTAAGTTAAAAGTCGTGTGTGCAACCCCAACCCTAGCAGCGGGAGTAAACTTGCCCGCTAGACGTGTAATTATAGCAAGTTACCGGCGGTATAACCCAGAACTCGGATACTTTGAACCCATACCTGTTCTAGAATATAAACAAATGGCAGGCAGGGCTGGAAGACCCCAGTATGACAAATACGGCGAGGCGATACTCATAGCTAGAACTGCTGACGAAATGGATTATCTTTTGGAAAACTATATTCACGCTAAACCCGAGAGAATATCTTCTCAAATGGCTTCTGAGCGAATACTTAGAACTCATATTTTAGCTAGTATAGCCTCCGATTTTGCCAGTAATAAGCATGAATTACAGCAAATCCTCAGATTTACCTTCTACGCACATCAATTTGCAGTAGAAGATCTAGTAGAGATAGTAGACGACAGTATCAGATATCTCCATAGAGACAACCTAGTATCTATAAGAAATGGAGAAATAAAAGCCACACCTCTGGGAAGGCGAATATCCCAGCTCTATATAGACATAGAGACCGCGACTACGATCATTAAAGGATTAAAAAGAAGGGAAAAGGCTACCCCCTTCGCCTACCTACATCTTATAGCTTTAACCCCTGATATTCCTAAACTTCATATACGGAGACGGGAACTCGAGAAATACGAGAAGATCTTAGGCCTTCGAGCAGGCGAGTTATTCGTGGAAGAGCCTATGGGTGAGGAAGAGTATCGGGTGTTCCTTTCAAGTATTAAGACTGCTAAGTTGCTTGAAGATTGGATAAATGAGGTTAGCGATGATCAAATAATTATAAGTTACGATGTAGGACCAGGAGATATATACGCTATTACGCAAACTGCCGAGTGGTTAGTGTATTCAGCATCTGAATTAGCGAAAGAATTAGGGCTATACTCTCACGTCGCTAATTTGTTGGAGCTTAGACAAAGAGTAAAATACGGCGTGAAAAGCGAGCTTCTAGAAATAATAAAGATTAAAGGCATAGGGAGAGTTAGGGCTAGAATATTGTATGAAAATGGATATAGAAGCTTAGAAGATTTAAGCAGAGCTAGTGTTAGCGATTTAAGTAGATTACCTCTGATAGGACCGAGACTGGCTAAAAGTATTAAAGAATACCTGGAGGGATTGAGAGAAGAAGTCTCTACTGTAATTGAGCGAGAAATAAGGATCGAAGATTATTTCTAGTTTGTCTAGAGAATAGTTTTAAGAATGTAGCCCGGCTTGGGCTCTAGCAGTTCTCCGCTATCTTGTAATTTTTCAATAACTTTCTCTACAAAGTGCCGCTCGAAGCCGAGAGCGATAGCTCGCTGGATTACATCTTCCTTTTTCACCGGTTCGTTATTATTCTCTTTTATCATATCGGTTATAATATCTATTATCTTCAGTATTTTATCTCTCTTAGATTTAGGCTGTCCAGTCATTATGATGTCTATATCAATAGCTTTAGTTTTAACATCCATCCCCACTTTCCTCAGCATATAAAGCATGAGCTCAATAGCTGCCTCAGCGTCCTCAACTGTAACGACATTGCTTAACGCCATTTTAGCATGAGCTTCGGCTAATCTTACTAAAGCCTCTAATTGTCTCGGAGTAATAGTTATCGGATTACTAGGATCTTCGCTCCTGGAACGCATATCTACGTAGAATTCTACTAGTTTTTTCTTAGCCTCCTCAGAGAGCCTAGGTTTAACGTGTTGACGTGCATAAGCTATATACTTCTTTAAGACCTCCGGAGGAATAGTGTTTTCAAACACATCTACATATTTATACCTGTGAAAATCAAGTACGTATTCAGCTAGTTTGCGATCTTCCTCTTTATCTGGCCTATCAGTGATAACGAATATTAGGTCGAATCTAGACAATATCGTGACGGGCAGGTCTATATTCTCCACAACCGACCTTTCAAGTATGTACCTACCAAACGCGGGGTTCGCCGCTGCTAGTATGGATGCACGCGCATTCAGCGTAGCCACGATTCCCGCTTTTGCAATACTTATAGTTTGTTGTTCCATTGCTTCGTGAATACTTACCCTATCTCGAGGATCCATTTTATCGAATTCGTCTATACAGGCTACTCCTCCATCCGCCAATACAAGGGCGCCAGCTTCTAGATAGAAATCGCCCGTCCTCTTTTCCCTTATAACCGCCGCTGTTAAGCCCGCGGCCGTCGATCCTTTGCCAGTAGTGTAGATTCCTCGAGGAGCTATCGAAGAAGCGTATCTTAGAATTTGAGATTTTGCAGTACCGGGATCTCCCACTAGTAGAACGTGTATATCTCCTCTCACTCTGACGCCGTCAGGATATATTTTGGGAACTCCTCCAAAAAGCAAAAGCGCTACTGCTTTCTTTATCTCTTTATAGCCATATATGGATGGAGCTATCGAATTAACAATCAGCTCTCTTATATCCTTCCTCTTCGCCAACTCAAGGATTTTTAACTCATCTTCAGAAGTTATTTCAACATCGATATTTTCTTTAGAAGCCACTTCTACGTAATTTGCGTTCATGTACGTGTAAAATATTGGCGGCTGGTCCTTGCGTATCGCTTTATCCTCTGCAATGGCGAGTACTCCTGTCACAGTTACTCTATCGCCGGGTCTAACTATATCGACTAAATCTTCTTTTAAGATAACCTCTAACGACCGAGGCAGTTGACCTGGAGGCAGTTCTTCGGGTTTTTCCTGGAGAACGAATTTCTGCCAATCTATGTACTTAGACCGCTCTAATACCAAATCAAAAGAACTTCTTTTTTTCCCCTGCGCTTGGCACACCGGACAGACGAGAGGAGCTTTTAACCCTCTCCCAGTCTGCGGTTCCTCGATCTCTTCACCGCATTCTCTACATTTAAACCGCGCTACTACTAACTGTTGTTTTACAGGGGTCATTCTAGTGACTATTCCCTCAACTGAGATCAGTTTGTTTATGTGTACAGCTCGCAGCCTTCTCAGCGGTACTCGCAAATTTTCGGGCAATCCTCTAATTCTGGCTACAAATTTTTCGACAGAATTGGCGTATTCAGCGTTTTCAACCACCATTACATCCTTTATGGCTTTTCCAGCTTCTTCAAGAATAGGTACTGGGTTGTCTATGAGAAGATTCGCTAGTTCCTCGTCGAAAGCCAATAAATCATCGAAGTCTATAACTAGGGATATGCTCTTTTCGAGAATCATCTGGCTTATACGTTTCCTGTACTTATAGCCGCTATCATCTTCAAAAGTCTTAAGGAAATCCACGAATCTGCTTCGTGGATCAACTCTCTCTAAGGATACAGGAGCCTCCACCACTTTTATCCGCCCTCCACGTATTTTATAAGCGTGTTCTCCCATGTTTGGAGTATATCGCATATTCTGACGTAGAAGTACCGCTCTTCTTTTGTCATTAGCTTCATTAAACTACGGGAAGGATGGGGGTCGGCTAAGGCCATGTTTACAATCTTATATATTCGTCTTTTGACTATATCGACAAGAAGTCCTCTCATCATCCTATGCAATTTTAAAAGCTTAGGATCTAATTCTTGCTTCTTAATTAACTCTTCGTTTAATTTTTTCAATGTATAACGAGCTTTTACATAAAAATTCTCATCCAACGGCTGCAATTCCGCCGTTTTCTCTTCTCTCCATCTGATCTTATTAATTTCCGAAAATGTAAATAAATGCTCAGGATCGATCTCAGCAAGTCCCTTCTCCACCAAGACTTCGGCTATTCTAACCGGAACATCTATTGTAATGCCTTCTTTTAGATTAATTTCGAATACTCCCAACGGTATCTTAGGTATTTTCTTTTTAACTCTTACCGGTACCTCAACCTCTTTTGTTATAATTGAGACTAGATCCGTTCTTTCCATAACTCTAACCTAAGTATTATTACTGTAAACTAGAATAATAGCAGAACTTAGAGAGTTAACTGAACGTAATCTCCGATATAGAAAATGCATTAACTGATATATTATTTTAATAATATTTCAAAAACGGTGTAGAACGAGCTATCTTGTCGAGATTTTGCGCGCTTCTCTCTCGGTCTCTCTCAG
>JALURF010000036.1 GCA_027017165.1 Thermofilaceae archaeon | reverse complement strand
TTCAAGATATCTAGAGATATACAACGGCGATATAGTGGAGTTTCTCTACAACGTCGTCAAAGTGAATATTTACTCTATCAAAGCCCTGATAGGAGAGATTTTCGCCGAAGAAGAGAGGGAACTAACTGCCAGATACGAGGCAATACTAAACCTGCTAGGCTCCGGTTGTTGGAGAGTAAAAGAAATGGCTGGAATACTCTATAATAGAGGTCTTTTGGAAAGAGCGGATCTCTCTTTACTTAGACAATATCTAATAAATCTAGAAAAATGGGACTAGTAGAGAAAATGAAAATACTTAATCTTAGAGACAAGTATTTTAAGATAAAATCTCCTATAATAGACCTCTACTACTATTTAAACGATAGATACTCTATTGAAGAAGAATATCCGCCTCTCAGCGAAGTATACGATTCCATTAAAGTAAAATTTAGCGTACATCTCCAAGATTTTATCGCTAAATTGCTTGCCCAAAAACTAGAGTCTAAATACGCCTACTATGTTTCCCCTAGACTTGAAATCGACTTCTTCTTCGAAAAGAGGAGAATTCTAGGGGAGGTTAAATGGGGAAAGAAAATAGAGAAGAAATTATTGGAGATTATGGAGGAGAAAGCTCAAGCTGTAAAGTCTAGAAAAAAGCTCCTAATTGTAAAAAAGCATCCAAGTATTAAAGTTAAAGATATAGAGATTTATACTCCCCCGGACTTGGTGAAAATCGCTAAATCTATCTCCGGCTAGTTAGGGAGCTCCTATATAGCGTTTCAAACTATTGGCGAAGAGCGGCAAGGTTCTGGTCTGCACGTAGATCGTAGCCGGACCCCAAGCTTCAAATACTATTCCCTCTCCGCCGAAAATAAACGACTTTAACCCTCCGAAAGTCCTAGCTTCCCATCGGACGCTGGCTGGCATAGCTACGAAGTGGAAGTTGTCTATAATTGCCCGCTCTCCCGGGTTTAGGACTATCTTATCTAAAGCTCCATAGCTGTTAACCCAAACGCCGCCATATCCAGATGCTTTAAGCCATATAAGCTGTCCCTCCGCCAACAGCCCCCTTAACCCTCTCCACTCCACGCTGATATCTACGTTGCCGTGGTGAGCCAGATAGCTACTATCCTGGATTATCCACGAATCTCCCTTAAGCTCTATATATGATATATCGCCGGGGACTCGGGGGGCAAACCATACCTCAGCTGGAGATCGGGCTCTATAGGTGTTGAGGAAGAGGCTTTCAGTTCCAGCCACAGCTCTTAAAACTCCCTTTAATAGCCCACCTCCAGTATGAGTTTTAACTTCGACGTCTCCTCTATACATCACCATGGCTCCGGCTTCGCTAGTAACGGCTTCGCCAGGCTCCAAGTACACTTTAAGGAGCGAATACGCAGGACCGAAATCAACTCTCCACTTCATCAAGTAAAACTTTAAGATGGTTCCTATAATAAGTTTGCCATATTTGGCTTCGATATTCTAACTATTCTAGAAAAATATTTTAGATACAGAGCTTAAAGTACACACCAGAGGGGCTGTCAAATGTCCGAAAGAAAAACCTCGATAAAGAAGGCCTATTCAGCCATATTCATGCTCGGCTTAGTAAGCCTACTCGGAGATGTAGTGTACGAGGGTTCGCGCGGAATAATACCCGACTACCTCAAATACTTGGGAGCCTCGGCTTTTATAGTAGGCGCGGTAATGGGCTTAGGCGAGTTGATCTCCTACGTCTCACGCCTAGCCGGAGGGGTTATAGCCGATAGGTCTAGGAGTTACTGGCCTCTGGTCTTCTTAGGCTACGGTTTGATAATAGCCCTCCCCGTACTCTCGATATCCGAGCTTTGGGGAGGATGGATTCTAGCAGCAGCTCTTATAATACTTGAAAGGCTTGGAAAAGGATTGAGGACGCCCGCCAGGGATACGATAATCTCTTTCGCGTCTAAAGCCCTAGGTAGAGGTAAAGCTTTCGGCATACACGAGTTACTCGACCAGATAGGAGCGGTGTTAGGTCCTTTAGCGCTGGCCGCGATAATGGCTATAACTTTCAGCTATCAATTAGCATTTGCTGCGCTCTTAGTTCCTTATTTGTTGTTAATGATAACTCTCTTCTTCGTATACAACTCGCTTAAAGTATACGGAGAACCTCCCCCTAGGCCGAAAGAGGGCGGAAAAGAAGTTTTAGATAGGTCTACGGTGCTATACATCGTCGCAGTAACCTTAAACACTATAGGATTATTCCCCGCATCTCTAATACTCTACCAGGCATCTAAGCTGACAGAGTTGGGCGTATTAGGAGCTTGGTTCGTGCCGGTCCTCTATGCGGGAATACAACTAGTAGACGCGCCCCTAGCCCTACTTACAGGAATAATATACGATAAAATAGGATTAACAATGCTTTTCGTACCCTTCATAGCTACAATTCTCATAGCCCCCCTAGCTTTTCAAGGAGACTTATTCTCAATTCTACTCGCGGCTATAATATTCGGCTTCGTATTAGGTACAAAAGAATCCGTGTATAGAGCGGCAGTCGCAGATCTATCCCCCGCACACGCGAGAGCAACCGCCTACGGAATCCTCAACACCGCCGTAGGAGCCGGAGCCCTGTTGGCGGGAGCTATATACGGCTACCTTATAGACGCGTCGGCTCCCATATCTTTGATACTGGTTATTGCCGCGATAACCCAGATAGCGGCTATGGCTATACTAGTATTGCTCATAAAGAGCAGAAGAGTTGAGTGAAAGTATTGGGTCAAAAATCGTAAATAATACATTATATATTATAATATACCCTACTAGAACCCTCCACTAGAGTCTTTTCTCCTCTCTTCTCTACTTTTAAAAACTCTTCTCTACTCAGTATTTTAACGCGAACCTTTATACAATTTAAATCTGCGGGTAGGAGAGGGGAAATCTCTACACCGTCATCTTCAACTTTTAAAGAGAGGATTGAAGATATCAGAGCGTAAGCTGAGGCAGCGCTCCAAGCCTGTGGTATATTAGCTCTCGAAATAGGGCATGGAGGACCTACAGACCTGGATAAGCCGGAGAAAAGTTCTGGAAAACCATCGAGTAGATAGCCCGCCGTAAAAAGATCCGAGGCTAGGCTAGACGCCTTTTCTACGAATCCCTCTCTACTCAACCCAAGCGCTATGAATGCGTTATCGTGTGGCCACACACTCCCGTTGTGATAGCTGAATGGATTATAGGCTTTCTCTCCCTCAGCTAAGGTTCTAATCCCCCAGCCGGAGTATAGGCGTGGGCTAAACATTTTCTCCACGATTTCCTTCTTCCTCGAAGCCGCCATAGCGAATAGAAGATGTCCCTGGTTAGAGGCTAAAACGCTGGATTTCCCGCCATCTCCGTCAAGGGCTAGGGCGTAATACCCCCTATCCTCTATCCAGAAATAGCGGTTAAGCCTATCGTATAGAGAACGAGCCTTTTCTTTCAAATAATTCTCGTCTATATTGAGTATATCAGCCATTTCCGCAGCCCCCTGAAGAGCCGCGTACGCGTAGCCCTGGACTTCAACTAGGGCTACGGGGGGTTTTACGGGTTCACCGTTCTCATATGGAACTCCTTCAGCCGAATCTTTCCACCCCTGATTAATCAAGCCTCCAGGTTTAGGGGAATACGTTAAAAAGCCGTTTTCTTCTATTTTAGCTAAAATCCACTCAACGGCTTTCTTCAAGTACGGTGCTACAGTTTTTATTCCATCGCGGTCTCCACTCCATCTCAGATATTCCCGAGCTAAGATGACGTAGAGAGGAGTTGCATCTACTGTGCCGTAGTATGTTGAGAAAGGCGTTATACCGGCTAGGGAGAGCTCGTCAAATCTAACTTCGTGGGGTATCTTACCCGGCTCCTCCTCTTTTCTCGTATCAAATTTTCTACCCTGAAGTTCTCCCAAGAGTTTCAACGTACTTAAGGCATACTCCGGGTAGTAGGGCAGGACGTAGAGAGCGCTTACTATGCTATCTCTCCCGAATATGCAGGCGAAATACGGTATTCCAGCTAGAAACACGGGGCCGTAGCGCGTATAGTAGGTTAAAGAGCTTAAATCAGATATTGACTTATCTAGCACCAAACTGTAAATCTCGCTATCTGTTTTTATCGATTGAATTAGAGAAGTATGAGGCGCTGGTGTTTTCATATAAACGGGGTTTCTGCTTAAACTTGGGGAAAATCTAATTACAACCTTCTCCCCGGGTTTTAGAGTAATTACTATAGAGTCCTTCTGTAAACTTCCCTTAGAAAAGGATATCTTCAAAACTCTAGTTAAGCCATCTACCCCACTATACGTGTAGGTAATTGAGTCCCCCCTGTTAAAATGCTTTATTCTTCTTGGAAGCCTCTTAGAGCCTCTAACTTCAAAAATACTTTCAAAATCAGCCTCAAAAGAGAGAGAAAATTTTAAATCTCTCTCTCCTCGAGGCAAAGAGAAAGTTTCAATTAAGGTACCATCTTCACTTATAGCTCTATCTCTAGCTATAATAACCCCATCTACCTCTACCCAGAAAACCATATGCCAGGGAGCAAGACTAACATAAGAGAGGGGTTCGGGCTTAGAGCCTTCAACCTCGAGAGACAGCCGGGATAAAAACCTCGTATCCCACCCGTAGAAGCCGTGGTATTTTTTGCTGAAATCACCTAAGCTATCCGATACTGCGAAAAAACCGGAGTGAGATACTGTAGGCTCTCTCATCTCTCAACCCTCTTTATAACAACCTTAATGGCTTCCAAATCTTCAACTTCTGCATCAAATCCGCCCACCGTAACCCTCCCGTCTCCGAAATCTACGGTAAAATTGCTTACATAGGTTGACCTAGTGACATCCACTACCCATCCCTTTACATTAACTATCTCGCGGGATTTCACAGATCTCCCCTCAACCTCCACGTAAGGCTTGAAACCCTTAGATAAAAGGTTCTCCAGCTCGAGCAACCCCATTCCAAACTCCAAGAAGATTTTCGGATAGGATTCGGGCGCCAGAGGCCAAGAGATGAGCTCTTCAGCCTCCCTCCATATAACCTCGAAGATGTTAAGCAGTCTCCATATCAAATCCCTCTCCGTAATATAAAACCCGTAGACTTCAGTTTCGGGAATAGGCATCTTCCGGGGACTGTAAAAGCGACGTCTAGCGTAGACAGCAACTCTAGTATCGGCTGACACCATTAAGAAACTACCCAAGTCGTTTCTCCTGAGCTTTAAAGTCCTATACCCGGCAAGCCTGTTTAAAACGTGATCCGGGATTTCGGGAAAAGCCAATAGATATAGGTTAACTCCTCGGCTCAATAATTTCTCTAGAATATCCACTATAGAAACTAACACTTGGGTTGGAAGCTCGGCACAAACCTCCAGCTGGGCTCCCGCTAACACCTCTACAATAGCGGCTTCCAACCCCTCATACCCTTTCACAAGCGATACCAGGGTCTCCTCAGCGCGTACTTCCTCCTCTACCCTTCTCAACTGGTCTACTAGCCTCACCGCCTCCATCTTTAAATTATCCAAAAGAATCTTCCTACTCTCGAATAGAGCTTCCAAGTTGATAGCTTTATAAGTTTTAGGCCTGCCTATCGACGCTCTTATAAAACCTTTCCTCATTAAACTCGACAGAATGTTATAGAGCTGGGGCTGGTGGATATTTCTCAAAGACTCGAGGAGGTCTTTAACAGTGGCAGAGCCTTTAAGAGAGATAGCTAGATAAACTTCGGCTTCTTTATCGGTGAGTCCGAGAGTTTTCAGTATAGATTGTAACCGCTTCCTCCTCTCCTCCACGTCATCCCCCTGCAAATTATTTAAAACTGGGTAATATTTATTTCTAGGTAAAAAATTTTATATACTAATAATTATTAGTATATAAC
>JALURF010000035.1:2960-5865 GCA_027017165.1 Thermofilaceae archaeon | reverse complement strand
CGCTTATTTAGATTTATTAAATGTTAGATATAGATTTACGCTAGGAGATTTCCTTGACACACCACTGGGGTTATTTAGCCGCAGGGCTTTCAGCCATAATCTACAGTATCAGCTATGCTTTAAATAAGCTACTTTTAATAGATATTGAACCGTTGCTCTTAGCCGGTATCTTATATCTAGCTTCGGGCTTATACCTTTTAATTCTCAGATTGTTTCCAGCGAGACTTACAAGACCGCTCTACAACTTTCTCGGGTTAGAACGTGCGAAATTTCCCTCGCTAAAGAGAAAAAGCTTACCAGCGCTATTAGCTACAGTCTTCCTCGGCGCATTTATGGCTCCGATTTCCTTTTACTATGGCCTAGCGCTGAGCAAGGCACTACTAGCATCTCTAACCGCTGTACTCGAAATAGTTTTCACATCCCTTATAGCATACCTATTTTTTAAAGAAAAATTTAGAGCTGGCGAGATAGCCGGGATAGCACTTGTAGCCTTAGGAGTAGCCTACGCTACTGCAAGTCTAGAGGTCTTTAGAATAACCGGTTATGAGGTCATAGGAGTACTGCTAATCGTCGTGGCTTGCTTCCTCTGGGCTCTCGACAATAACCTCGGTAAAGTACTCGTTTTAGAAAGCGATGTCATTGAAGCAGCTGGTTGGAAAGCTATATTAGGAGGTACACTACTGATGGCAATTTCTCTCTTTTTGACAGAATCTCCGAATATTAGGTTGGAGATTGTAGTAGCTGGCGCGTTGGTCGGCATAATAAGCTTAGGCAATTCTCTCCTCTTATTTTTCGCCGGATTAAAGCACATAGGAGCTGGCAAAACAACATCTATATTTGCAACGAACACCGTGCTCGGAGTAATTTGGTCAGTTATACTGCTTGAGGAACATCTTAGCATATCCTACCTAATTGCAATATTGCTGGTATTCATCGGGCTCATCGTCTTGTATGAGTCCAGAAGTGGAAAGCTATAAGCCATGGGAATTAGTGAGTTTAACTGCTCTGTAACGCATTAACCCTAGAATATACAAACCAGTATTGAATTTAGAATTATTGATATAAGCTTTATGAACCTCCCTCATGCTACTGGATCTGGGTAAATAATGGTCCATTTTATATAGTGGAACTTCCCACTATATAAAATGTGGGAAGATGGAATTGCTACTGAAAATTGATGCCAAAGGAAGAATATTAATTCCAGCTTATATCAGGAAAAAAATGGGTTTAAAACGTATTGTTAGAATGCGCGTTGAGAAGAATAGATTGATAATAGAGTCCGTCGAAGATCCGGTTGAGGTTTTGGTGCGAACTGTTGTTAAAGGTTCTAGAGACGTAGAGAAGGAGATAACTAATTTTAGAAAAATGGCTGAAAAAGAGGCTATAAAGAGGGTTAGGGAGAAATGGTTATGATAGAGACGGATATTTTAATAGCGCTTGCATCTAAGACTGATAAACACCATACTGAAGTTAGAAAACTTTTAGAGAATCTAACAGCGGTAAAATTGTCTCCCTATTCATTTATAGAACTAGATCTTCTAGTAGCTTCTCGAAATTTAATAGTAAAATTGCCGGATTTTTATGAAGCATTAGAAGCCGCATTAGCTTATTACGGAGTCACAATATTAGCTCCTCATCCCGTTCACTTTAAAAGAGCTTGGATTTTTAGAAGAAAATACAACCTTACATTTTTCGATAGCTTACACGCCGCCACGGCGGTCGAAAAGGGGGAAACATTAGTAAGCTTTGATAAGAGGTATAGCAATATAAAGGAGTTAAAGTATAAACACCCTTCACGCTACTCCAAATAGCGACATATTTGACCTAATAAAGGAATAGTAGCTAATTCCATGTTCACTTAACCAGTTAGTAAATATACTTCGCCATGTTAATAGTGCTGAAAGATTTCGATTAGCTAAGCATGGCTGTAGCTAAATTAAACAAGGAGATTGATTCGATCTTAATCCCTTCCTTGACGCTACCCATTCTAGTAGAGGCTTTATTAGCTTTCTTAGTTCTACTCCGTCTTCAGTTAGAGAATACTCTACCCTCGGAGGTACCTCCGGGTAAATTTTTCTTTTAACTAGTCCGGCCGCCTCCAGCTCTCTTAATCTCTCTGTTAGAGTCTTTGGACTGATACCTGGCAGCTCTCTCATTATCTCACTGAATCTTATTTTCCCTCGATTACCTATAACTGCGATTACTAATAGTGCCCACTTCTTACTGATAACTTCTATAATCCCCTCAAGAGGACATAGACATTCTTCTTCACTTTCCAAACTCACAGCAACTCACCGAGTGGAAATAGGCTAGCTTTTCCGAAACTTCATAACTTAAATACTTCAAAAAGTATATTAACTTTCTGAAGGTGAGAATATGGGTCATCTGGTAGAGGTATTCGTCGCTAATTGCCCTCTCTGTGAAGAAACTCTAAAAATAGTTAGAGAAGCTGTATGTCCAGAATGTTCTATTAAAGTTTATAATCTCTACGAGAAATGTGAGGATTTAACGTGCGTAAAGAAGGCTAAAGAATATGGGGTTAGAGCTGTGCCGACAATAGTCGTTGATGGTCAAACTAAGATAGAAGGTAAACCTACACTTGAGTTGATGAAAAAGGTATTAGGCACGTAAAATTCACTTCTTTATTTGCCAATGGAGGTGAGTAGGAGAGGTGGTTTGTGAAGAGATTGATTCCTCTAGCACTAAGGTTTGTTGCGATATTCTTGGAAGACATCTTGATCTTAGTAAGGCATGGTATACCGCGAGAAAGGCTTCTGGGGAGCCTTGGATACCGGCTTTCGTTAAGTATGTCGACCCAGAGAAGTGTATAGGCTGTGGGCTTTGTGTTAAAGTCTGTATGGGGGAATGTTACGAATTAAGAGAAGTAAAGCCTAAGAAACTTACC
>JALURF010000035.1:0-2950 GCA_027017165.1 Thermofilaceae archaeon | reverse complement strand
ACCGTTGTTATAGATGGTAAGCCTAGGGTAATTGATATTAAAAGACAGGCTTTTGTCGTCCGCCCGGAGAATTGCTATGGAGACTGCCACTGTCACAAAGTCTGCCCCGTTGACGGTGGAGCAATGATCTGCGAGCCGTTGGCTCTAAGAGAATTTACGCAGTAATCTTGTGATTTAAATTCTAGCCTAAACTTAGCTACTTCGCTGTAATCCTCTATAGGGCGTGTTCTCCAGATCAACGCTAACGGCTCTCTGCGATAGAAAATTAAAATATTCAAAGTTTAAGATATCGATAATTATAATATAGTAATACTGGCTATTGAATATTAATTTAATGATTAGTTTCACCGAACCAAGAGAAATATTAATATTATTAAATAGTTGATGGTTATCCTATCATACCTTAAGAGGGATATTATTTGGTTAAAATAGCAAATATTGGAGAGAGATTAATCCACGAGCATGAAATTATCGAGAAGGCAGTAATTGAGTATATTAAAATGGTTTATAGAGAGTATTCTAAAGATCCTTTAAAATATGAGAAGTATGTGAATAAAGTCTTTGATAACATCAAAGAATATCTATTTCCGCATATAGGGTTCGAGGAGGATGAGGTTTTCCCCTTACTGAAAGATAGCCCTATTGTAGGCGAGCTACTAGAAGAGCACAGAGAATACCTTAGTATTTTAGAGAAGGCTAGAAAAGAGGAGAAGATGGCGCGGAAGATATGGATTTTAGAGAAGTTAGCCGAGAAATTACATGAACATGTGAAGAAGGAAAACGAGGAATTACTACCATTACTCCAATTGCTAAGCAAAACATAACTCCTTTCTAGATCTTGTCTCTAAGTTGTGAAATCTAATAGGTTTCATTTCCTGGTTTTACCGGGTATATGGTAAACGCGAAAGGTGTAATAGGTGCTGAGATATCTTAAGTGCCACGCTTATGTGTTTAGAAATGAAATACCCGCATAAATAAAAACAATGTTAAAAATAAAATTACTTAAGTTCGCTATGCGGCTAGCTCGTAATTAAAACTTCTATAGTTGGGCCTTTTTCATTGATTCTAGTGCTAACGCTGACTTTGTTTCCCGTGATCAATTCTAGTAGTCTTTCCCAGTACCCCTTTAGGAAAAACTCTAGCGCTTTTACAGCCTCATTGCTCGCATTTTTCCTCTTAACAGTGAATATAGCAGATTTCTCGCTAAGTACAACTTTCTTTATACCAGTTTCGCTCTCGAATAAATGAGCTAGTTTGCTGATATCGCCATTACTGGATCGGTATATTTTTTCAGCATAAGATCTCCCCATGTTATATGCTACGGCGTATCCTACATCTCCTCTGAATAACGTCAGCATGTCGAGATAGGCTAGTAGATTTATAGGTTCTAAACCTCTATGTAAAAAGCTTAAAGCGGTTTTCTGGAATTTATTAAGGGCGATCGCGTAGTATGCGAGAGAAGCTCCTAAAAGCGCTAAGACTACTAAGTTAATATCATGTCCTATGCTGGGCGGTATTTTCTCATATAAGATTGTATGCACAGCGGAGTTAACAAATACCGCTATTGATAAAACTGCCATCCAGATCCAAAAAGAACTTAACGCGAGACTAGTCCTCTCTTTATATCGCAATAGAGAGTAGACAGTAGTGAATATTGATAACGCTAGTAGACAGGCATGTACTATTTCATGAGCTATTTCGGGGATCATATATGAATACCCCTATAACAATGTTATAAAATTTCCTTATTAACTTCAAATACTGTTATCAATCATATTATTGGGTAGATTTAATTACCTCTCTCGCAGGATTTTAGCTGAAGTCCTATGAGATTTGTGTCCATATATATACCATATTCCGGTATACCCCTTGGCGGCGTCGGCGCTGGCTCTATTGAGATTAGAGCTGATGGAAGGCTACATGAGTGGATGATATTCAATAATAAGCCGTGGAGCGGGTATGGTTCTTCCGAATTTCCCATAGATGCCAGAGATTTTATTTTCGCTATAAGAGTGAAAGCGGAAGATGAAGAGCCCGTAGTGAGAATTCTTCAGACGGATTTATGGGATAAGGACGTGGATATAACATATGGCTCTTTTTCAACCATTATAAATCCATATCAAATGCCCTGGGTTAGACATGTGGAGAAAATAATACTTGACGGTCGTCCTCCTTTTGCTTTTCTCAAATATGAGGATTCAGCTTTCGATAAGTTAGGCTTAGAAGCTTCACTAGAAGCATTCAGTCCTATGATACCCGGCGATGTTAAAAATTCATCGATGCCGGTTGCTGTCTTCAAATTCAACCTTAGAAATATCAGCAATAAGAAATTGCAGGTGTCCCTGCTGGTCCTTATGAAAAATCCTCATGGAGTAAATGGGAATGTCAAATTAAAAAATCGTGTTTTAGAGAAAGAGAACTTTACAGTTTTACTGATGGAGAGTGAGGGATTAAACGAGAAACATGGAATGTATCGCGGCTCACTCGCTCTGGCATTTCTAGGTCAAGCCACAGCTACGGCTGATATAATCTTGAAGCGTGATGATAAAAGAGCTAAAGCTCGCAAACTGAGACACGTTCTAGTCGATTTTAGAGATGACGGCTGTCTTCAGGGAGGAGATGAAAGCTCGACGATAGGCGGAGAACTCTACGGCGGACTGGCTAAGAAAATTGAAATTGAGCCCGGGGAGAAAGTCTATATAGTCTTCCTTTTAGCGTGGTTTTATCCTAATCATTTAGATTCTACGGGTAAGCGGATAGGTCACTACTATGAGAATTTCTTTCAATCCCCTGTGGACGTGGTAGAGCATGTCTTAGAGAATATCGACTACCTCTACGGCAAGACTAGAAAGTTTAAGGATACGCTGTACGACGCTTGCTATGAGGAATGGTTGAGCGATTTAACAGCGTCTCAAGTTACGACGTTAATTAAATCGACTTGGCTTACACG
>JALURF010000034.1 GCA_027017165.1 Thermofilaceae archaeon | reverse complement strand
TATCAATAGTGGGTGATCTTAACTCTCTCATATAAGGGTAATTCATTGTAACTATCTGAGCTTCATGGTGAAGCATAGTAGAGGCCGCTAGCAGATAAGGTAATAATTCTATCTCAGTTCGACGTTTACTCCACTCCATAATATAATATGCACTAATATACTCGTGTCTAAATCCCCTTAGTTTACCTTCTCCTCTACAGTAGCTTTGATATATTTCACAAAGCTTGCCGAAGTCATGGTGGACAATAAGCATATCCATGAGTTCTTGCAGCTTACCCGGGTTTACTCTTAAGCCTAATGCTGAAAGCCTCTTAGCCAACACTTGGAGTATTCTTGGTCTGTACTTACTCGTCCATATACGCCAACACTCCTTAATATGATCAACATAAAGCTCAGGTCGCTCTTCTTTGGATTTAGGTTTATACGAGTATATGTTAATACTACTCATATAACTTCACAGCTCCTATTTCACTATTATAAAAGTCAGGATTTGCCATGTAAATCCCTTCATAGACGCCTCTAAGTATTTTCCTACCTTTCTCCTTCACTACTTTCAGCTTCTCAGGTCTAAGTATATAAAATTCCATTGGCCCGGTGTCGACTTCTCTAACTTTGACTGGTTGTAGTCTGATTGCTAAGTTGTCATTAACGCACATAATATTTGGGCAGGTTCTCCTTCTAATATACTCAAGGCTAATAGTGAATGTCTTCTCTCTGACTACATCTCTAGGTACTAATAGTTCTATCCTCTCATCCGACATATTCTCTAGCATCTTTATTATCTCATTAAGCTTTAGAATTTTTGACTTCAACAAATTTAGACTTAATTTAACTCCTTGCTCTACCCTCCATCTAGCCTTGAATATCTTTAACTCGTTGGACGGCACAAATAAAGTGATCTGAGATTCTGGACGAGTTTTAATCCTCTCTATCATTCTCCAATCTACAGTAAATGTCGCAAGTCCCTCGCCTAACAAGTATCTCTCCACGTCCTCTATACCCTTGTTATACTTGGCTGGTCTAAAATCTTTATAGGCATCGTCTATAAAGTCTTGGTAGTTTCGCATATCCATTAGAGTCTCTTCCAGCTCGGGTTTCCTAGTCTTGAGGGCATTCTTAGTTGATTCTAACAGTTCTTTTGTGTAAGGACTTTGGCTCTTAGGCTCGACTATGAACGCTCTCCCTACCTCGCCCGGGAACCTGGCTACTCTCCCACATCTTTGCACGAGCGAGTCAGCAGGAGCCAACTCTGTAATTAGAATATCTGCAGATATGTCTAAACCGGCCTCAATCACTTGAGTCGCTATTATGATCACGTCTTCCACCAGCTCTCCTCTTCCTTTACTACAATATTCATGATAAACTCTTAACCCGTCCTCCTCGCTTAATACTATCGGTAGGTTCTCTATAGGCTTTCTACATTCTCCACACTTCTCCTGACTTCTCATAAGTTTGTAGGCTAATCTCTCTCTAAGCA
This sequence comes from Thermofilaceae archaeon, assembly GCA_027017165.1. Taxonomy (GTDB): domain Archaea; phylum Thermoproteota; class Thermoprotei; order Thermofilales; family B69-G16; genus B69-G16. The sequence continues at coordinate 4,408 of JALURF010000034.1, read as the reverse complement.
CACGATCTTTCTTGATAATCCTAGAATGAAGAAGTATGGTTTTAACGCTCTTGTCAACCCTTTTCTTAATCTCCTTATAGACCCCAGCTGCTCTCTCAACGGTGTTAACTATTATAAGTATTCTAGAATTCCTATATTTTATCTTCTTACCCATCAATATCTCGTTTAACCAGTCTTCTCCGTTAAGCCTTAGCTCCACTCCCTCTTTATCTAAGACTCCTCTATAACTCTGAGGTTTTTCGTCAAATCTGCCTGCTTCTTCGGGTATTTTCGTAAATTCTCCTATCTTATCCTCCAAGAACTCTTCAATTCTTCTAGGCATGGTTGCTGTTATAAAGATCATAGGGACTCCAAAGCTTACCAGAGAGTCGGCCACCGCTCTAAGCAACGTGTAAGAATAAAGATACTCATCAGCTATCATGTGGGCCTCGTCAAATACAACGAGAGAAGTAGATAAGAACCCTGCCGGCCTCTCTAGATGGTGTCCGGCTATTGTTTTCCTAGCATAGCTAAGTAGGAAGGTATCAAAAGTTGTTATAGCAACATCACTAAAGAGTTCTCCGGGAACTTCGGCTTCACCATGGAATACATTGACCCTGTAACTTCCTAATCTTTTCACAATGTCAATTAGCTTTTCTTCGGCCAGAGAATTGCAGAGGGCCCTTATAGGCAACACATAGCAAAGCCAGCTTAACGCGCTCCACCTAGATTCCATAGCCTCTCTGATAAAGGGCGCTATTCCTAGAAGTGTCTTACCATATCCTGTTGGTAGCCTTATTAGTAAGGGTCTTGGTCTATCAATATCTAGTTCTTTAAATATACGAAGTAAACATTCTTTCTGCCATTTCCTGAGGGTCTTATAGCCTGCAAGATCCTTCACTCGATCCAGGATTTCGGCGCTACTAGTCCACATCCATCATGACACCTCACTACGGCAAACTTCTCCTTAACTCTTATAACTACGGACTCTTCTTTATACAATGTAAATCTACGTTCTCTAAACTTCTTCAAAGGGACAAGAAACATAGCCTTCTTGTCGCCCATCCTGCTATATTTAAACTCACGTGAATTAAAGCCATGCATCAATCTCGAACATACATTATCGTTTAAATAATTTCCTATCAAAATGGTATAAGGAAGCATGAGATAAATTCCCTCAACTTTGCTTCTCAGCCAGTCAGCAGGGACGTAAGTGTTAATCTCACCCTCAGATCCAATAGGGGTCCATTTTAAACTACCTATATCTATAACAGAGATCATAGACTCCGTACTACCAATCCTATCACATCCCATAAGAGATGCTTTAATTTCATCTAAACCAACTTTGACGCTATCGAGATATTTTTCAAGTCTATTAACAACCTCGTCCCATATGACCAGATAATAGAGGTAGATATCACAGGTAAATGACGTATCTAGACTTACCACATCAACTTCCCTTAGCTTACTGCCTATATCAGGTATTTCAATCAGGGGTCTAATCCTCCATGTAACTGCCTTCTTCGTAAGCGGCGAGAAAAGCCTACATACACCTATACTGCCGCATTCGACAGCCCACATAGTTATATCAGCTGCTCTATTACCTTTAAGAGGCTCCTCAGGTTTTACACCATTTGATTCAAGTAAAGCTCTAGCTAGCAATGAGAGTATTGTTCTAGGAGGAGGTAACAGAAAACCTGAGTAAATGCCGCCTGCTAATGGGTCTCTAACTGAGAAGAGGCAGGTTCTAATCACCAATCTAATGAGTTCAATGTATCCTTTCAAGCTCATCAGCTACCCTTTCTAACCTAAAAGGAACTCTTCTGCTTGCATGAGGACATCCAAAGGCCTACTTACCCTCTCTATATCGAGCCCATATGTTTCGCTAGGTCTAACACCATAGGTATAGACCCTCACATTAGCCTTCGTTAAGTCTCTATAGCTAGAGAAAATCTTTAAGGTGTCATTAACATAATTGTCGTACATCGGATGGACGGGGACCGGGATACTTACTGGAGAGTTCTTAACGATAACTAACATGACTTCAAGAGTTTTATACGCAGGTAGCGCCTTAGCCATGGACGCCCCCATAACTGAACCTATCAGAGGTGCATAAGACCTTATGATCGCCCTTTGTCTCTTACTCTTTTCATTACCATCAATAACTCTTTCGCCTGATCCAGTAATGGGAACTCCCACCAGCTCCAGATTTGCAAGTGAAACGAAACCAAAAACACCATTGCCATACCCCCTAGGATAAGGCATCTGCAGCTGTTTAGCATCTTCAGATAGGTTTTCGGGTATATTGGGTATGACTCGGGTATGTTGTACAACTGTAAACATTGTCGGATCCTCTAGTTCGCTTAAAATGGATGGAAGGAGCCAAGAGAACTTAACCAACGACTCACGCCTTAACGGAGGATCTGGTCTTAAGAATCCATGTATGTCCTCACCAGCACAAGAACTAATTATATCACCCTCACTGCCTTGCTGTACATGCTGATAGTATCTTTCGAGTTCTTTATTGTTTTCGCTCACACCAAGTATTCTAGCCAAATCACTCTTCGGGATTCTTTTTGACGGCATTCTTATAGCTATCCCTCTCTTGCAGAAGGGACACAGTTTACCTCCATCCCTTCTTAGGTATTCCACCATCGTAGTGAAATGGTAGTGCTTTAACATTACACCACTCACTGCGACGGCCTCCTCCACTACTTTATACCCGTCATTTATTTTATAGACTAGGGGCACTCGTCTTATTTCCTCTGCCCTTTCAGTGTTAAGGCTATGCATGTTAATCATCAGCTTAGCGACCAGAGCTAATTGCCCCGCCATACCTAACTCCCACCCTTAAGCTTTTCAAAACATAAATCACAAGGCGCGCTAGCCCTAGCGAGTAAGGCCATAATCAGCTCCTTGCCGTACTTACTAAACAGCCTCTGCACTTCTCTTACATCATCTTGGCTTGGTAATTTTCCTCTTCTTGATAGTTTTTCCCACCACTTCTTGAAGTCTTCGCTTCCCTTCTCCCTCCGAATAGTGTCTAAGACTATGGAGATTACGCCGTTAAACTTCTCATGATCTTTCTCCTTAACCCCCACCCTGAGAGTATGAAAGACTTGTATGTTGTTAGCATGGTGAGTGACGAAGTGTATAGCGTTAGCGAGATTGCGCACAGGCTCGGAGTCAACGTACTTAGGGATCTCACCTTCAGATGGGCTCACGGGCATAGATATATTTCGCAATTAATAATAAACTTTTCTTAAGAATAGTCAAGTTTTATTTAAATATATATTCACAGAATCCGCTCTTTTCTGATGGGTTCCGAATCTCATGTAGAGATTTGAAAGAGTCCCGGTATAGAGTTTATAGATAAAATATTTATAAGTCTATATCTATAGTTTTATAGCATGCCAACTACGATTCAGGTTAGGGAGGATACTCGCAGGCTTCTTGACAGGTTGAAGCGTGAGATGGGTGCCTCAAGTTACGATGAAGTGATCAAAAGGCTTGCCAGTAGGATGGCCGGTGTCCCAGGCTCGCTCTTTGGCTCATGTAAGGGCTCTATGCCATTCATAAGGGAGTGGGAAGAGGAGCATGTCTCGTAGGGGTCGATACATTATAGACACCTATGCCTGGGTTGAGTATCTTATCGGCTCTAGGGCAGGAGCTAGGGCGAAGCAGTACATAGAGAGCGGGAGCGCGATCACGCCATCAATAGTACTGACGGAGTTATGTAAGTGGTTCCTACGCGAGATAGAGGCTGGGCGTAGACAGGAGTATGAGATGCGTCAAACAATGTCATTTATAGAGCTCACTACTGAGGTGCTGCCCCTCGACAAATCTTTAGCCATCAAGTCTGGTGAGATAGACTTCCTGATGAAGAAGAGAGTCAAGGGCTGGCCGATAGCAGACTCAATAATCTATGCAACAGCAAAGGAGCATGCGGCAAAAATAATAACCGGAGACCCGCACTTCAAAGGATTAGAAGACGTAATCTTCATAGAATAGAGATAAAGACTAAGGCGGCATAAGTAATTTCGAGTCCTTGTAACCCTCCCACCAGCAAGAACGGTATGCGTAGCTTTCGCTAACAGAGAAGAAATAAGTCTGGAGAATTAGGTGAAGAGACCATGTTAAAAGCAGCTAAGACACGGTAGTATGGGAGGCATTAAAAATATGAAGCGGAAACTTGTAGCCGATCCAGACGAGGAAGCTTTGGAAATAGAATTAGAATTTGAAAGAATGCTTATTTAAAAGACAACCCAGAAAACAATGATTTATGAGCTACGTTGTCGCAGCTTGGGGAAACCCTACGGGTTGGGGTGAGGCAGACTACCTGCTTCCAGAGGGGGAGGCCGTAACCTCGCGGACAAGCCTGGATGCTATCTCAAAATCACTAAAACCAGACAACGACTCATAATAGTCC
>JALURF010000033.1 GCA_027017165.1 Thermofilaceae archaeon | reverse complement strand
ATATGATACGGGTTACGGATGACGGTGGTAAAATCCGCGCTGAATTTTAACTTTTTTCTCATATTTTTCATAAGCATGTCTGAGCCTAAGTGAGGTTAGCTCGCTCAATAAAACAGCTTGTTCGGTGGTTAAGTAATTCTTAACTGTTGAGTCAAAGAGTACGTTTACAGAAGCTGGGAATTCCTCATCTTCACCCCATATCACATAGACTATTGGAATTAGAGGTAAAGCATATATCTTCACCGAACAATCCCCGAGATCAAGTCTAGAAGCATTAAAAACTTTAGCAACTTTATATAATAGCTCGGGGTTAAAGCCGAATAATCGCTCAACAGGCTTAGCCGCTCTCTCCAGAAATACGCTACGGTATAAATCCCCGCCTGGAAGCTTACTAAAGGATATCAACTCTCCGCTCTCAGGAACGGGCTCGGAGTCGGCATAGCCAGCCAGTACGCAGTATATGGGTTCTGTGTTTCCAAAATACTCGTCTCTAATCTCATCGAATATTCTGCCATCTTCTAGAGATAGCCTGAGTTTGAGAAATTCCAGAGTAGAGGATTTTGGAAATCCAAGTCTCCCGCTTAAAGATCTTATCTTATCTTTACAATTATCCCAAGTCCATACCTTCTCAACCATACAATAGCCCTAACGTAGAAGAGATATTTTTAGGTTAGCTGTCACTAGGCATTATTAAGAATTATTTTAAATTAATCTCTTATACGTTTAATCGACCTGATTTATCAAACTATTCATCAGACAAATATATTATATATTGTAATATTCCCGCAATGCGACTCCGATTATCAGGTATAAGTTAAACAGCATATAGTGGTGTTCTATCATGTGCCTATAAAGGACGTCATCTTCATCAACGAGAAATCGAACATAGCAATAGTATCCTTGTGGACTAAGAAAGAGGTTGTACTCGAAAATATAAAACTCTATAAAGACAAAGTACATGCCATAGGGACGCTCTACACGGCTTACGGTATAAACTACTTAATCCATACTTTGGCTGAAAGGCCCAATATAGATACGTTAATACTTTACGGCTCCGACTTATCGAGCTCCGGAACGGCCCTGCTAGAACTTTTTAATAACTTTAAAATCACCAAGGGTCTAAAACTGCTATGGAGTTTTGAAGAAATAAAGCCTATAGTTAAGAGCGTTAGGGTCGTGGATTTAAGAAGAGCTTATGAAAGTGGGGATTGGGCGGTTCTAAAAGAAGTTATCGATAAGCTGTATAATCCTGGTAGAGAGGTTAGACCTGTTCTTAAGCTAGAACTCGTGGAAATCGAGGAAGACGGCTGGAACCCACCCATCAGCGGGTTAGTGATAAGCGAGAATTCTCTCTTCAAGGCGTGGCTCAAAGTCGTATACGCTATTATGAGCTTTGGCTCAGTGAAAGAAAGCGAGTACGGGGAAAAACAGAAACAAGTATTAAACCTTATTATAAGCTTGAACCTCTACGGAAAACACTACACTCTAGAGCGCGAGCTTTTCCAATATATCCCAGAGCATATGTTTGAAGAACATGCCCGGAGCTTACTAAGCCCGTACAAGCCCGAACATATAATCTACACTTACGGCGAGAGGCTAAACGCCCACCCCATAGGGGGAAATCAATTAGAGAAAATCGTGGAGAAGTTAAGAAATAACTCTAACACTAGAAGAGCTATCGCAGTATTATGGTATCATAGCGTCGATATGGACAGTAAAGATCCTCCATGCATAGTTACCGTACAGGGCGATGTAACGGGCGAATACTATAACCACACGGCGTACATAAGGTCTAATGATATGTTCTCCGCGTGGCCTTTAAACATGTACGGGCAGATACGGCTGGCCGAGGAGATAGCCTCAAGGCTGGGGCTTAAAGTCGGCGTAGTCACGACTATAAGTTGCTCGGCGCACATATACGAGCACGATTGGAGCAATGCCTGGGATCTAATTCACGAAAACTATGATAAACTGGCCGAATTCACGCCTGATCCCAGAGGAAATTACCTAATCTACCTAGAAGATAATGGGGTAATAGTAGAACATAGGGCTCCTGACGGCTCAAAAGCGGGAGAACTAAAACTGAGTTCTCCTAAAGACTATAAGAATTTAAAAACGGCTGCCTTATTCCTATCCCCTGACCACGCCTTTTATCTAGGATGGGAGGCTAGAAGGGCTTTAGAGAAGTTTATGAGAAAAGAGAAATACTTACAAGACGAAGATCTGCCTTAGCTTGATGTTAAGCCTATTTATGAGAACTATTATTTAGCAAATGGGGTTCTTATGTGCGATACGCTAGTAGTTTTAGGAAATGCATCTAAAGATGGAGCGGTGATATTCGCGAAGAATAGCGATAGAGAGCCTAACGAGGCTCAAGTTCTAGAGTTCTACCCGCGCATGGAGCACGACGAGGATACCGTTAAATGCACTTATATCGAAGTTCCCCAGGTCAAAGAGACATACGCTATTCTGATATCGCGGCCATTTTGGATGTGGGGCGCGGAGATGGGAGTAAACGAATACGGCGTCGCTATTGGAAACGAAGCTGTCTTCACCAAAGAACCCTATGCGAAGAAAGGACTTACCGGCATGGACATGTTGAGGTTAGCTTTAGAAAGATCTAAAACGGCTAGAGAAGCCTTAGATATTATTTTAAAGCTGTTGGAAAAATACGGTCAGGGAGGGAACTGCGGCTATACAGGCAAGCTCTATTATCACAACTCCTTTATAATAGCCGACCTCAAAGAGGCGTGGGTATTGGAGACTGCTGGCGAATACTGGGCCGCGCAAAAAGTAAGGAATGTACGGAGCATTTCTAACGCATTGTCTATAGAAAAAGAATGGGATACAGCCCATCCCAAGCTAGTCGAGCACGCTGTGGAGAAAGGCTGGTGTAAAGACGACGAGGATTTCAGCTTCGCTAAATGCTATACTAGCTGGCTCTACACCTACATTAGTAAAGGCAGAGAGAGGCAGAGGTATACTCAGAAAATGCTCGAAGAAAAAATCGGGGAAATAGATCTGGAATATGTAAAGAAAATAATGAGGAGCCACCACATCGATCCTGATTATCATCCTCCTAGAGGCTCTATGAGAGATATATGCATGCACGCCGGAGGATTGACGAGGCCTAGTCAAACAGTTGCGTCGTACATAGGACAGCTATACCCGGATTTTCAAATTCACTGGTTCACCGCCACATCTTCTCCCTGTATAAGCCTCTACAAACCAGTCTTTATAGTCTCAGGGCTGCCTGACTTAGGACCTAAACCAGAAGGGAAGTATAATCCCCAAATATTTTGGTGGATTCACGAGAAGCTACACAGGAAAATCCTGGTTACCTACAGGAGATACGCGCCGAAAATACGGAATGAAATCGAAGATATAGAAAGAAAACTGGAGAAACAAGTTCGAGATTTAAGAAGAAGTTACCTGGAAGGCAGAGTCGGGAAGGCGGATTTGTTGAAAATCACTGAAGAAGCTTTTCGAAGAGCGAGGAAGATTGACGAAAAGTGGCTAGCTCGCGTAGAAACAGGAGTTACTTGGAATATACCTTTCAGGATGTATTGGTCTAGGGTAAATAAACAAGCGGGGCTGAAGCTTTAAGGTATTGGAGTTTCCTCGGAAACAACTACGACTCTTTTTCCTACAAGCATTTTTGCTAACGATGGAGATAACAACACGCTGATTATCGCTAATAGAATAAGCATTGAGTATATTTCAGAGCCTATAATACCCGTCGCCAGCCCCAACTCCGCCGCCGCCACGGTTAGACTCAACTGGGCACTCATAGCTAAACCCATAGAGAGACTCTCATATTTATCAAATCCTACGAGTTTTGAAACAAATGAAGTGCCTAGGAATTTACCGAGGAATCCAGCGGCGAGCAACGACATTAATATTTCTAAATTTCTCAAGTTACTGACCAATGTCGTTAAATCTGTTCTCACCCCAACCGCTATAAAGAATACCGGAATAAAAAACCCGTAACCGAAACTTAGCAGTTTTTCAACCAGCTTCTCGACTCGTTCTTGGAGTTCGGAGAAGAGTAATCCGGCGAAAAATGAGCCAAGTATAGCGTGCACACCCACGAATTCCGCTAATATGGCCAACCCAAATATTAAAGTCAAGCTTAGCCTTATGTCTGTATGATAAGGCTCTATTAAGCCTTTTATCGTGGTCCGAGCGGTGTGGTATTTCTTTAAGAAATACGTGCTGGCCATTAATCCCATTAACGAAGCCATTAAGAACAGTAATTTATCGAACGCCAGTAGTTTTCCTTCAATTATAAAGGCTAAAGCGAGCATAGTCACTACGTCAACTAGTATGGCTGAGCCTAAGAGGACTTGAGAGAATTCTTTTCTAGCGTTAATCTCTTTGATTGTGGGAAGGATAACTCCTATAGAAGTAGTCGAGATTGCAATTCCTATAAATAGGGGAGGTAGATTGTACAACGTGGCGGCTAAATAGCCTAGAAAGAATGGAACTAGTATCGAAATTGATGTTATAGCCAATACCTTACTTACGTTCGCTTTTAAAAGCGAGAGCTCAACCTCTAAGCCTACTATGAACATTAGGTAGATAAAACCCATAATAGCTATTGTATACAGCCATTCGCTACTAATCAAAAACCCTAACACACTAGGACCTACTATAATTCCTAGAATTATCTCGGCAACTATTACTGGAACTTTTAAAATCCTGGCTAAGACTGGAGCTACCAGGATTAAAATAAAGAGGAGGAAGATGTCGAACAATATGTCACTACTCATAGAAAATTCTTAAAAGCCATGGGTTTATAAATATAATGTTATCTTGGCTAAAAACTAAGCTAAATCTTCAGAAAATTTCATAGTATAACACAACTTTTCGGTATTAAATTCAAATTCGATACTATAGCTATAGAAAAACCGGTTCTCCTGGAACTCTACGGAATGGCTGTATATCCCCCACGTGTCTAGCTCCCACTAAAAACCTAACCAATCTCTCGACGCCTATGCCCGCTCCAGCGCTCGGAATAAGTAAGCCTCTTTTGGCTATGTAGAGGTACTCTCTATACCTGCTCGGGTCTAACCCGTCTCGCTTTATTCTAGCAATTATCCTATCATACTCCCACTCTCTTTCACCGCCCGATAATCCTTCTCCAAACCCCTCGGGATATATTAAATCGTAGTTTCTGTAATGTCCGGGATTCTCCGGGTCTTCTCTATCGTAGAATTCTCTCTTAAAACACACTGCCCAGAACGGATATTTATTCTCTAAAGAAGCCAGGATCTCCCAGTTTTTGCCATACTCTTCTTCGAGCTCATGTGTAGTATACACCTTAAAGGGCCTTGGAGGAACTTTGAGCTTCCTCCCCAACAGCTCGAGCTCCTCTTTCCGCTCTTTTAGAACTCGAGATATGACTTCACACAGCATTTCCTCAGTGAGCGACATCACATCTTTCATAGTACCATAAGCGATTTCAAAATCCATCTGTGTAAACTCGAATAAATGCTTGCCAGTCGTCCTCCTAGCCTTATCCTCCAGCCTTACGTTAGGCGACATGATGAAAATCTTGTCCGCGCCAGTCAGCAACGATAGTTGTTTGTGAAGTATCATGCTCTGAGTAAGCACGAGTTCCTCATCGTAATACCTTATCTTGGGCAGCGCAATTACGGAGCTACCCGGATCTGGGCCTAGAGGATCAGTAAACCTAGAGGTTATAACGGGCATTAATTGGACAAAGCCCTTAGAAATCATAAAATCTTCTAGAGCTTTTAAAACAGTCGTCTGTATCCTGAGTATTGGCAGAAGTTCTCTTCTCTTAAGATATTTCACGGCATCTTCTAATCGAGCCAGCATAATAGTTCCTCTGCGTTTCGCCTACATAATTCTTTTCTCTAAACAATCGTATATATTTCAATTTTATACCTTTAAAAC
>JALURF010000032.1 GCA_027017165.1 Thermofilaceae archaeon | reverse complement strand
ATACTATTTTTTCATCAAAAATCTCTATTATCGTTTTTAACGGATTCGTCATCAACTTATATAATCTTTTAAAAGTTTCCAATGCTAATTCGTAGCTATCTTCACGCGGAGTACTTAAAAGTCTAAACTCAATTTTACCTTCGTCTTCGTCTCCTTTGCCTTCAATTGCTTTTAAACCATAATATCTCATACAGCAGGGAATTTCATTCATAATCCATAAACCAAGCTCCCAATAACTCAATCTAAAACTCCAAACCCACTCCGGCAAAATCATAGTCATTCTATAGAATGCTTTTTCAGGTTCTGGCAATTCCCTTTTAGCTATTGTTTGATCTATTATTGGCCAACCTTTTTTTCTAACTTTTTTCCGAACACCTATCCAATATTCAACAAACCTAATCTTTAAACCATCGTCGAAAACGATATCCATGTATTTTTTAAGAAAGCTTTCTCTAGTAGCTACAATTTTACCGTTTCCACCAGCAGATTTGAAATATTCGATAACAACCATGTCCAACACCTCTATGTTGGTGATATACTGCTTCCCAACCATATTATTTCAATAACATCTCTAATAAAATCCTCATCAATACCAAGTTTAGACAATTGCTCATATTTCCCTATTAATTGTTTTGCTATTGTTTCCTTTGTAAAGTTTTTCGATACTTTATCAGCGTATAATACTATTAAATATTCTCCCTCAACCACACCAGCCTTACGTGCTATAATGAAATCTTTTAGATTTCTTCCTTCGCTACTTATGAATTTTGATGGTGTTATATAATTCCAGTTTTTGACTTGTACGTAGTAATAGTTGTCTATTATGAAGTCGGCGCTGTAGGGTAATCCTCCTTTAGGGCCGAAACGGCTTACGGCTGTTAGTGTGTGGCGGTCGCCGACTAAAGTTCTAATAGCTTCAATTTCTGCGATTTTACCTTTCCAAGTATTCGAGTTTATAGTGCCTTCTACATAGGCTCTATCCATCGATTTAAATATGTTATCTAAAGCGTTTATCGCGTCGTCGGAGCCTTTAGCTATACACTCCGCTACATCGTCGCCGTACTTTACTACTAGCTTAGCGGCGTCCGCCGCCTCGTCGCCATACTTTATAACTACTTTAGCCGCGTCTATAATCTCGTCTCCAGGTATTAAGAATCCGGCGATCCCCACTCCGGCCCAGAAGAGATTCTCGGGTGTAGGATCGTTGGCGGCTTGCCATACGTCGTAGGCTGTTAAGGCTATATCTACAACTGTCAATACGAACAGGGCTGCCGCTAGTACACCTATTCTGCCGTTATCGAAGTATTTCGCGGGGTTCCAGGCGGCGTATCCGTATCTTGACCAGAAGAGTGGGAACTTGAGGTCGAAACTGTCTAGGGAGTCGGGTTTTACGAAGATTTTGAGTATTGGGTTGTAGTATCTGGCGCCGAAGTATAGGAGACCGGCTGTTTCTTCTCTTGCGTTAAATCCGAATCTTTTATAATTGCCGTTAATTTTGGCTCCGTAAGGCTTATAGGTTATGCTGGCTTTGATAGAGCCGTTCTCGTCTAGTACTAGTCTTGCGTCGCTTCTTATATCGTAGACTAGGTATTCTCCACGAGTTTCATTTCCGGTTATGAGTCTAAATAGCACAAGTCCGTTGACTTTAACGTCTTTAACCGTTGTTCCGTTTCCGTATTTCTCGTATAATCCAATCGATATTTTCTCTACTCCGTTTTCCAGGATTTTTATCCTATTGTCTTCTCCATCGTACCAGAAACTCGCCCTGCCTTTAACTTCTACGAGTCTGCCGGAGTAGTCGTATCTATAAGACGTCTCCAACCCGTTTACGTTTATAGAGATTATTCTATCGGCCTGGTCGTAGGCTAGCGCCGCAGCTCCTATTTTAACAGGTTGATCCCAGCCGGAGTAGAGGTAAGCGGTCTCCGCTCCGTTCTCCCATACTCTTACTATTCTATTCACTTCATCGTATTCGTAGACTATGCTCCCGTAGGGCCCCGAGGCGGCTATTAGCCTGTGGTAGGGATCGTACTGGTATACCTCGCTCCAAGCTCCGTAAGGTTTCTGGTATACGTCTACGCGAGTTATCTCGCCTCCCGTCGTGTACCCCAACGCTACGGTTAACAAGTATTCACTGCTTTTTTTAACGGCTAAGGAGTTGGGCCTGTTCAACAAATCGTAGCCATATTCTAGAGTTACCCCGTTGGGGTAGTGGATCGTCGTCAGGTATCCTCTAGACTGGTGGTAGTTCAGGAGGAAACTTCCTATTCCGGGTATGTAGACCTCGGTTTCTCTGCCTAGGTAGTCGTAGCTATAGGTGACTGTGAAGCCGTCTGGATAGACTATCTCTTTCACCAATCCGCGTGGGTCGTAGCTGTAGTTGAAAGTGTAGGCTGTGCCGTCTATAGTCCAAGTTTTAGCTATTACTCTATCCATTAAATCGCGCTCATATTCTATAATAGTTCCGTTATGCTCTATCTTCTCCAGTCTCCCGGCTAAATCGTAACTGTAGACTTTAAGCGTGACGTTGGCGTCGCCGATTAACGTTTTAACTTCTTTAAGTCTGTAGTGTTCATCGTATACGTAGTAGAATATTCTCCCGCCGATATCCCTATACTTCACCAAGTTTCCGGCGGAGTCATACCAGTACTCCTCAAATTTCCCGTGGGGGTAGACCGTTTTGACTTTCCGCCCTAGATTGTCGTAGTAGAACTTTATTTCCCGGCCTAGAGGATCGACTATCTTAGATAACAACCCTGCCTCGTTATAGAAGTAGTTCCAGTTGGCGTAGTTTTCTCCATAGTATACGGCTGCTGTCCCGTGCGGGCCTATAGCGACTGTTTTCTTTGAACCATCGTAGTCTATCACTGTATAGTAGGGCAACATGCCGTATTGTCCATGACTATAGCCTTTAGAGGGCTCGTCCACGTAGATATACTCTATGTACTTCCCATCGCTCCTAATCTTCTTGACAACTCTATCTTCAATATCGTAGACATAGCTTATGTTGACCCCGGCGCTATACGTCCACGCGGTTCTACCTAGTTCATCGTAGCCCCATTTACTGGCTTCGATCAGTTGGTTTCCATAGGGGTCGAACCTCCTCTCCTCTATTATCCTGCCTAAGGGGTCGTAGATCTCCTCTCTATAAGCTCCTACTTCGTCGTAGAACCTGGCTTTAAGCTCAAAATCTAAGTATTCTGCACGGGTTGTAGAGCCGTCCGGTTTTACAACTTTTACCAGCCGCCCAACTTTGTCGTAGGAGAATTTAGTAACTTTCTCAATTGTAGGCCTATAGGTGTAGTTTAGGTATTCTATTCCGAAAACTACGTATAGCCACTCCGGGTCTGTGCTATACTGGGTTAGCTCCTGAGTAGGCTTAATTGGTGGTTTAGGTTGTGGAGGTTGTCCAGGAGGGCTCGGGGATGGAGAGGGACTCTGTCTTGAAATAGGCACGTATCCTTCAATTTTTATTTTTTCGTGGTTAAGCTCGAGGATTAGCGTAGTGTTGATATACTGGCTTGTCGCGTTTAATACTAAGGTCCAGTTTCCTTCTACACCTTTATAGATTTCAAGTCGTGATCCCTCGCTTTTGTTAATGTATACGCGGATCGTAGCATTTCCATATAATTCACGGGTGACTGCGTAGTGGTTTTCAGGCGTGAAGTTGAATTCATAGTAGGGTCCGTAGAGGTGTACGGGCTCTATACTGCCTTGCCATCCGGGGTTTTCGACAGGCTCTGATACTTCAACAGGTGGGAGATAGGATACCAGTTTTGAAACGTTGAGGAGTAGACCGCTATAGAAGTCATATCCAAACCTGGTGTAGACTTTTTCTCCTCTATCGTAGTAGTATATCTCTGTTAGATATGCGTGTCCGTACTCGGCGCCGTACTCATAGAATACTTCTCTCCCTAAATGATCTCTAGATTTGATTAAATTTCCATAGCTATCGTACCAGTAGTAGTTTTTGATCCATAAAATCTGGTTTCCTCGGTCTAGCCTAGTTTTTTCCTCAACAAGGTTTCCTCTATAATCATATCTATAGTATTTCTCGTAAAGCACGCGTACTCCATCTTGATAGAAATAAGTTGCATAGCCCGCTGGCAGGTCTTTTATATAACCAACTACGTTGGATTGATAGAATTTATTCGAGAAGTATCCGACTTCGCTCTTATCCCAGTTTATAAATATCGATGGAGGATATGAATCAGCATAGGTATTGACGTACCGCCAGAATTCCTCGGAGACAAGTTTACCAGCGTATTCCACTCCTCTATAGATTACGTGTCCAAGGTTATCATACTGGAGCCTAGTGATTAACGAATAGTTTAAATCTTCGCCGTAGTACTCGATAATAGAAGTTGGAAGCGCTACTACTCTATAATTGTATTGTCTGTACCGATACTCAACGGTTTTTAACGGAACGGTTTCGTTAAGAGGATCATATATCTTCACGTATTCAAGAGCATCTTTAGGCGCTGTATAGGATGGAGCGCTTCCCGATCTCCCATCTTGGCTTGTGGATGTACTCGACGTGCTATCAATTTGGTAAGAGTATACTATTTTCTTTTTGACAAAACCTTTAGAATCCTTTATGAGGAGTGTTATATCGGATACCTCTAGTTTATCGTTCTCTACTCTTTGAAAAGTCTCCCATGAGTATATCCTACCGTTTAGATCCACAAGTTTACGCTCTACCACTCTATGGGCTGAAATCAGCCGATTTCCCAGTATAGCCTTGCTGTGAGAATAACTGTAGAGTATTTTCAAACCCGTAAAATACTCTAACTCCCTCACTAAATGATCGTTTACAGTACTGCCGTATGAATATCCATGAGCGATTTTTATCCAACGCCCTATAGGATCTTCGATCAGCAATTTTTTAGCGTTACCATCCCACACGATTCTATACTCACTACCGTCGGGGTGTTTCACTATAGTTGTTCCATTATTATAAGTGAATTCGATAATTCTGCCGAGACAATCCCTTATACCTGCCAGTTTACCGTTTTTGTATATTAATTCTATAAAGTTGCCGTTCGGGTCTTCAATAGAGTAAGGTATAAAATACTCGTTATATCCTCCATCTCCAGTCTCTCTGTACGAATATTTGAGTAGAATTTTAGTTCCATCAGGCATTTAGAGGGTAATATTGGAGTATCTATATCCGTTATACGCTACGTCATATCTAAAGTGTAATCCAAATTTGTTGCAATACAACTCCCTAGTATCTGGATTATTAAGCGGTTGAGGATTAACGTAGATTCCGCCGGGCAAGTAGAAAAGCAATGAAACATACTTCTTCCTGTCAGGGTTGTATTTCGCTACTGCGAATGGAAATTCGAAAAACCAGTTACAATAGCTTGGAACCTTGCTCGGGATTAAAGATTTGGGAGGTCGATAAAACTGAGGAGTGAAGGGCGTTGTAGATGAACGTATACCAGAGCACAGCCACTCATTATAACGTAGTTTTAACGTAACGTCAAAGCCTCGAGATCTTAAAGTGAAAAATTCGTATTGTATTTTAAGAAGACCAGATCGTATATCTACTTCATCGTTTATTCCCGAAAAGTAGGAGGAGAACGGGTTATTGTATTCAGGTAGACTTTCTCCTCCAGAATCTCCTGTAGCGGTGATCTGCTGATCAACACCATAAACCTTTACAGTAGTATGGTTTTCTAAAACTCCATTTCTACTATACAGGTAAACGGTAGGAGTATATACGCCTCTCCTATAGACTACCTTCTCTACGATTCGCCCTCTACTATCAACTTTAAAATACTTATCTATAACTCCATCTCCTTCAAAATCTAAGCCTATCCTATAAACATCGCCTGAATAAACCACCACAAGGCGGACTTCTAATGGTTCAAAACCTTCATTTGAAATAGCCTTTACGAGTAACAATAGGCTAGAATCCTCCCCGCTAATATTAATCCGCGCATAGACGAGAGGCTGAAGAACAGTTGAAGATATTATAAGCATAGATAACAG
>JALURF010000031.1:7989-16558 GCA_027017165.1 Thermofilaceae archaeon | reverse complement strand
TGACGAATACATTAAAATTAAAAATCTTTAAAATGGAAAATTAAACCATAGCTGAAATAATGAATAAAATGAGGAACGAAATTAACGAAAATAGACGGAGAAAAAAATTGGTGATTATCGATACGGACATCCTACTACACTCTATTGAAAATAAGATAGATCTCGTCGACGAAATAGCCTCAATTATAGAATATCCAATTAAGCTATGTGTATTGAGAAGCACGATATGTGAACTTGAGAAAATAGCTAGAAAGAGTTCATGGAAAACATCAAAAACCGCTAATATGGCTTTACAGATAATTAAAAATGAAAAAATTAGGATACTAGAGGATGAGCACTTGGGAAATAAGCCAACCGATGAAAAGATAATCCTCTTGGCAGAGGAGCTTAACGCTATAGTAGCAACTGACGATAGAGAATTAAGGAAGAAACTAGAGAAGCTGGGGATTCCAGTTGTGTATACTAGGGAGAGGAAGAAATTGGCTTTAAACAGAAATATTTATTGGTGAGGCTTCTTTAGAATGGAAGAGCTTAATACATCAGTGGTGATAAAGGAGTGTTTAAAGTAGTGAAAATGCGGGATGTTATAAGAATTCCCCCGCGTATGTTTTCACTACCCCTCGAAGATTCTGCACTCGCCGTACTGAGGGAAAACTATGAAGGTAGAATAATAAGAGACTTAGGGTTAATAGTGAGCATACTAGATGTCGACGTGGAAGATATAGGCAAGATCGCTCCCGGAGATGGTGCCGTGTACCATGCGGCTACCTTTGATGCGCTAGTGTTTACCCCGCTCTTGAAAGAAGTCGTGGAAGGTGAAGTAATTACGGTAGAAGATTTCGGCCTACTAGTACGCATTGGTCCCGTGGATGCCTTTATTCATAAATCGCAGATACACGATGACTATTTCTCGTTTAGCAGAGAGCAGAGTGCTATGCTTGGTTCTAAAACCGGGCGTATAGTTAGGAAAGGCGACAAGGTGAGAGCACGTATTGTCCAAATAAGCTACGGTGGACAAGCTAAGATGTTAAAGATAGGACTCACAATGAGACAGCCATATTTGGGGAAGATAGAGTGGATAGAGCACGACGTGAGAAAAGCACGGGAAGCGGCGAAAGGTGGTGAAAAGTGAGGAAAGCGGGTATTTCCCTTAAGGCGTGCCGCCGTTGTAAAATGCTTGTACCTCCAAAAGTGGACAGCTGCCCTAACTGCGGTAGTCACGATTTCTCGACAGATTGGGTAGGCATGATTATAATAGAAGATGTAGAAAGATCGATTCTCGCTAAAAAATTGAATATTGAGAAGCCTGGGAAATATGCTCTTAAAGTCCGTTAAGAGAGAACTTATTAGGGATTTTCTGTTCGACGAATATTCCAAAAAAATACTTAGAATACCGCTAGGCATACCCATTTTTCGAAATGAAAAGACAGGGATTTTCCTACTCAAAGTGATGATAGAGGATTTCAAGCCCAAACTTTTGATTTCAATAGGAGATATAGTGTCTTATAACCTGGTAGTTTTGGGACATGTCGTGCCGGATCTTGCAATAATAGACTATAAGACTAGGAGGAAAAAGAGGGAAACTCCCATACTGGAACACTTCGATGTACTGCTTAAGCTAGGAAATCCCCCTTCTCATATCACAAAGTCCTCATGGTTTACAATTAGTAAAGGATTAGAGACGGCGTTAAAGGGCAGAAAAGTGATCATAGTTGTAGACGGCGAAGAAGACTTATTAGCCATCCCATCTCTATTATTATCGCCCGATAGAAGCTTTATAGTATACGGACAGCCCGGAGCCGCTCTCGTTGTAATAATTTCAAACAAATACGTCAAATCTGCCTTCTCAGAATTCCTACTGGAGCGGAACACTAGGATCGAGTCTTGTAGAAAAATTTAATAGATTCCGTGTTCTAGGTCTGCCTACGGGTGGTAAGCAGTGAGCGAGGAATATGAGTTAGAGATTATCGAGGACTTCCATAACAAGGTTATAGGGAGAAGAGAGCTTAAGGCTATTATTCGCCATCTCGGGAAGGGAACACCCTCGAGGATAAAGATTAGGGAGAAAATCTCCGAACTTTTAAAAATTCCCGTGGATAGGGTGTACGTGAGGCTTATCAAAACTGAATATGGAACCGGGCGAAGTATTGCTAGAATTCACGTATACGATGATCCCCAACGCGCATTAGCTATAGAGCCCAAGTATATAATCAAGCGCAATACTCCAACACAAGGAGGCGAGTAGTTATGGCCAGAGCTCATAAAAAATACGAAATTGACTATGAAAAGGGAATAATAAAGCTCAAAAACCGCGTCTGCCCTAAGTGTGGAGCTATAATGGCTCACCATAAGCAGCCAGTAGAGAGATGGCACTGCGGTCGCTGCGGATTCACCCTGTTTATTTCTAAAAAATAGAATTTGCGTTAGGGTTTTTACCGAGATCTACGAAAGCTTATGTGATGGGTGAAATCTTAGTCATAGGTATAGAAAGTACCGCCCATACTGCCGGTGTTGGAGTTTTTTCCTCTGAGCGAGGAATTATTGCAAATGAAAAATCAGAATACAAGCCAGCGGGAGGCGGCATACATCCTCGAGAAGCAGCCGAACATCATAGTAAGACTTTTCCTTCCGTTTTAAAATCAGCATTGAAAAAAGCCGAGTGCCGCATGCAGGATATTACCGCAGTTGCCGTGGCGCTGGGGCCTGGGATGGGGCCGTGTTTGAGAATAGGCGCGTCGCTTGCTAGAGCTCTTGCTCTTAAATATAGAAAACCTCTAGTACCCGTAAATCACGCTATAGCTCACATAGAAATCGCTCGATATTCAACTGGCATGGAAGATCCTCTGATAATCTACGTAGCAGGGGGGAATACCCTTATAACAACTTATGTCGAGGGGCGTTACCGCATTTTCGGAGAAACTCTCGATATCTCCTTGGGTAATTGTCTAGACGTATTTGCCAGAGAGACAGGTCTTGGATTCCCCGGAGTTCCAGAAATCGAAAAATTGTACCATAAGGGTGCCCAACTCTTAGATCTTCCCTATATAGTCAAGGGCCAGGATGTATCGTATTCGGGGCTATTAACACGTGCCTTAGAACTTTATAAAGAGGGATATTCAATTGAAGATATTTGCTATAGCTTAATTGAGATAGCTTATAGCATGTTAGTAGAAGTCGCCGAGCGCGCACTGGTACATACTAAGAAGAAAGAAATAGTTTTGACTGGAGGCGTGGCTAGGAGCAAAATATTACAGGAAAAACTATCTCTCATGGCTAAGGTTCACGACGCGAAGTTTTCTAGTGTAAAACCGGAGTATGCTGGCGATAATGGAGCCATGATAGCATATACGGGTTATCTGGCATTTACCTCGGGTATTGTAATACCTATAGATAAAAGTTTCATAAAGCCACTGTGGAGACTTGAACAGGTGGAGGTTTTATGGAGAAAATCTTAGGCATAGGGGCGGAGGCGGTTCTCGTAAAGGATAGATATTACGGATTTGATGTCGTGCGGAAGACCAGAATAAGAAAGAATTACCGCAATCCGATTTTGGATGAAAGAATTAGAAAAAAGAGAACGGTCCTTGAAGCGAGAATTCTAGCCACTTGTAAAAACAATGGAATTCCTGTGCCCACAGTTTTACACGTAGATTTAGGTAAAGCCGAGATTATTATGGATTATATAAAAGGTGCCCGGCTTAGAGATATTATTGATTCTTTGAGTATGGAAGAAGTTAAGAAATATTTTCAGATTTTGGGGAGAGAGGTAGGACTCCTACATAAAGCAGGGATAATTCATGGAGATTTAACCACTTCCAATATGATATTAGTCGGAGATAAGATATTCTTGATAGATTTCGGTCTAAGCTATTTTAGCAAAGAGCTCGAGGATAGAGCTGTAGATATTCATCTTTTATTAAGAGCTATTGAGAGCACTCATCCGCGCTATGTAGAGCTGGCGTTTAAAGAGTTTACTAAAGGTTATAAAGAGGTTATGGGAGAATATGTAGATGTAGTTTTAAAGCGAATGGAAGAGATCAGAATGAGGGGTAGATACGTGGCGGAAAGGAGACATAAAGTAAAGTAAGCGAAGATTTTATAAATCCAAGTGGAGAATAGCGTCTAGGTGGTTGAGTGAGGAAGAGCAAGAAAAAGGGAAAATCCCATTCCACTCGTCCGGCTAGGAAATCAGTGCCGCCTTGGGTAAAGTACTCTCCAGTAGAAGTAGAGGAATTAGTAGTTTCCTTAGCTAAAAGAGGCTATCCACCATCGATGATAGGAATTATTCTAAGAGATCAGTACGGTATACCATTAGTGAAGATGGTTACTAAGAAGAAGATAACCCAGATTTTGAGGGAAAGGGGTTTAGCTCCCGAAATACCCGAGGACTTATACAACCTCATAAGGCGAGCCATGAGAGTTCGCAGGCATTTAGAAGAGCATCCAAAGGATTACCACTCTAAAAGGGGTTTACAGCTTATTGAATCAAAAATAAGACGACTCGCAAAGTATTATAAGTCAAGGGGAATACTCCCTCCCGACTGGGAGTATAAGCCAGAGAAAATAAGTATATTCGCCTAAAATGGAGGATTTTTTAAGAAATGAGCAGTGAGGCCAAGCTTTCGAAGTTTCTAGCATCGATAAAACCTCATCAAGAGAAATTTGTTAAGGACGTTTTAGATAAAGAGGAACCTATCCTCCTTATCTCTCATTATGACGCCGATGGCTTAACAGCGATATCTCTCTTAGCTATATTTCTCAAAAAAAGGAATATTCCATACCATATTAAAATATTAGAGCAGATAGATGAAAACTCTGTTTCAAAAATTGGAAAACTGGGCTATAATACCATACTATTTACCGATTTAGGGAGCGGCGAATATAGCTTGATAAGAGAGACTCTTAAGGGAAAAAACTTATACATTCTAGATCATCATCAACCTGAAGAGGTATCGAGGAGTGAAGAAATCTCCGAGGTGAATCCCTACCTCTATGGTGTAGATGGTTCAGTTGAAGTAAGCTCCTCCGCATTAGCTTATATTTTCCTAAGAGAATTGGATGAAGAAATGATAACTTACTCAACCTTAGCTATAATAGGGGCTCTAGCAGATAGACAAGACGTAGGACCACGTTTTTCTTTAGTAGGTTTAAACGAGGCTATTGCTGAGGAAGCGGAAGAGTATGGTTTATTAAAAAGGGAAGTAGGGCTACGGCTCGCAAGCTCAAAGAATAGACCGCTTTTAAAAGCCCTAGAGTATACGTTTGACCCATATATCCCCGGCTTAAGTGGACGAGAGGATTCTTGTCTACTATTCCTAAAAAATATAGGGATAAATCCAGGCAAGGACGGCCAATTGAGGTATATAAGTGAACTAACAAAGGATGAGATCAGGAGATTAGCTACCGCACTTATCAAGTATATGCTAGATATAGGCGTTCCGCTTAAAGACGCGGAAAGAATTTTTGGTATAAATTACTACTTACTTAGCGAACACGAAAAGAGTTTTCTTTATGATGCCAGAGAATACGGGCAAGTACTAAATTCTTGTGGCAGAATGGGAAGATGCGATATAGCTATTGCATTATGTATGGGGGTTAGGGAGAAAATTCTCGGAGAAGCCTTAAGCATAGTCAAAGAGTATAGAAAAACTTTAGCTAAAGTCCTTGAAGAAGCTTTCAAAAGAAAGAGAAAAATAGGCTCAATTACGGTTCTGGATTTAAAAGATTTAGCCGATAGCAAAATAACAGGCTCTATAGCCTCCATTTTATCCTCGGTATGGAGCGAGGAAACAGATGTAGTAGTCGTTATAGGTCGAAGCGATATAGAAGGAAAAGTTAAGATTTCAGCCAGATTAACAAAAAAAATCCCGGAATCGAAACACGAGAAAAATTTAGGCTATGCTCTTAAAACCGCGGCTAAAGCCGTAGGCGGCGTAGGCGGAGGGCACGTGCGTGCAGGTGGCGCATTAATACCCGTAGAGAAGACAAAAACCTTTATCGAATTTTTATTAAATAACTTATAGGGGGATTTAAAGGTTAAAATAATCATAGAGATTTCCGACATAAATGATGTAAATACAATCTTAAACGCTTTAGAACCCGATAACATAGCTTATAACTATCTTCATCAAAGTAAAATCTCGTGTAAACGAGAGGGGATAACCCTGGTGTGCGAAATTAATAGTACAGATATACTTAAGGCTAAGGGCTTACTCAACGATCTACTAGTAAATTTAAACGTAGTTTTGAAGGCTTTTGACACTATAGACCGAGAAAATCTTTAAACCGAAAACTTAATAAAGTGTTTACGTTATCGAAAGTAGCGCATCCGGGTGAGAAATTGTCAAAACTATCAAAAGTCGCCAGAGATAAATGGGCTGCAAAGAAGTGGTTTACAGTGTATGCCTCTCATGCATTCGGCTTCGCAGAATTAGGAGTTATACCAGCTAACTCAGAAAAGCATCTACTTGGACGTGTTATGGAAGTAAGTTTTTACGATATTACAAAGGATGTATCGCAATTGCCCATAAAGCTTAAATTCCAGATAGTGAAAGTGGACGGAGATAAAGCTTATACCCAATTCAAGGGCTTCGAGCTATCTGGCGATTACATTAGAAGTTTAGTGCGAAGGGGTACAACTAGGATAGACGCGATCGTTAATGTGGTTACGAAGGATGGGGTAAGATTGAGGGTAATGGCTATGACCATAACAATGCATAGAGTGAAAACTTCTCAGGAAAAAGCTATAAGGCGAATAATGACTGAAGTATTACTCGAAAAAGCGTCTCAATTAACATTTGATGAGTATGTCCAAGAGAGTGTTCTTGGGATAATAGCTCAAGAAATATTTAACAGAGCCAAGAAGATTTATCCACTCAAAAAGGTGGAAGTCAGAAAAATTAAAGTTTTAACACCCACCTTCCAAATTCCGCTAAAAACCCCAGAGACTTCACAAGAAAAATCCTCTACTTCTCAACAATCTTAAGATAGAATCTGGAAGGCTTTGCTAAAATTCGTGTAAGCCAAATTTAACAAGAACTTTCCTCGCCTTCTCTAGACCAATATTTAAAGCCTTTTCAATTATTTCAGCTTTTTCATGTTCAAAAAAAGGATTTACAGAAACAGATATATCTATTTCAAGCATATAAGGCCAGTCATCTGATAATTTTACGCTGAACTCGTAAGTTCTCACTTTGCCCTCTTCAACTAGATTTTCTAGAAAGGATATAATGCTACTAGAGACTTCTTCAACTATGTATCTGCGCTGATTTTCATCTATTTTTTTAACCTGCAATTTCACTTCCGCCTAGCCTTGACCGCAGTTTTTTATCTAAATCCTCGACTTGTTTCCTAAGCATATCCTCTTGTTTTTTCAAAGTTTCCAGTTGACTTTCGATTAGCTCTTTTCTTTCTTTAAGCTCCTTGATTATAGATTCCCTATCTTTGCTAACCATAATCGATCCTACGATCTTATAAACGGGTCTGTCTTCGGGTACTTTTTCTAGTTCAGCTAAAGCATTTTCAACCTCGTATAGTTGGGCCTGCCATTGCTGTTTCATCGTGAGAACATATTGTAGTTCTTCTTGAAGCCTCTGAAATTTCGCTATTTGAGATCTCAATCCTGGTGGTATTTCCTGACTCATGGTATCACCTATCATTAATCTATTTCGCTTAAAACTCTTACTAATACGTGGATTAGCCTTAAATAGCTGTTCATAGCCGCTCTAAAACTCGCTAAGTCTCTTGCCTCCACAGCTAGGATTACTTGTTTATCAGACCTTTCTATACTACTGCGTGATCTATATGAAGGTTGGTCTTGTGTTTCAGGAAGAAGCGAGGCGTATATCACATCCGCCATTTGTGAATTAGCCACATTTAGGATTATTTTTCCGCGAATTCTCATACCCGTATCGTTTTTCATAGAGTCATAACCAGTTATATATGCTACCCGAGGTTCTTCACGTCTACTACTAACGATAAGATTTATAAAGAAACGTTAAATCTAGACTTAGATGTTCAATGTTCCAGTGCGAGACTACGTAACAGCTAAATACCTGACAGTTTTTGCACAAAAATTCCTCTAATGTGATCATATGACAGGGTATGGCAATAGTGATGGGAAGATGGAGGATGAAGCAGTAAATTATAGCGAAAAACTAAAAGAATTAAAGAGCGCGCTGAGAGAAAAAGAGGCTTTAGCACTGGATTTAAGAGCAAAACGGGATGAGCTTAATAACGAGGTTAAGATAATATCATTGAAAATCAGAGAAAAACGGGAAATTCTCTCCGAATATAGAGCTAAGATATCCGAGATAGTAGAGGAGAAAAACAGGCTAATAGAAGAAATCCGTAAGCTGAAGGAAGAGAAAAATAAGATTACAGAAAAGCTTTCAAATCTAAGAACGCTATTTCGAGAGAAGAGAGAGAAAATGAGAACTCTTAGAACTCTAATAGGACGGCGCATACCGTCGGAGGAGGTTCTCGCAGAGAAACTTGAAAAACTCGAATGGGAGTATCAAACGAAATCGATGCCTTTAGAAGAGGAGAAAATCTACGTAGAACGTATAGA
>JALURF010000031.1:0-7979 GCA_027017165.1 Thermofilaceae archaeon | reverse complement strand
AAAATGAATGATTATTCCGTTAAATACCTCTCCTTAAAAGAAGAACTTAAGAAACTGAGAGAAGTGAGAGATCAGTTGAAATCTGAGATAGAACAGTTAGTGGAACAACGTGAGAAAAAGAGAAATATAGCAAACGAATATCACCAAAAGCTTATAGAGACGAATAGTGAGATTAGAAAGCTCCAAGAGGAAATCGAAAGGATAGCTATACTACTAAAGGCAAGTCAGCTATCCAGAATAATAGAGGAGAGAAAGAAGAGCCTTTACTCTAAAGCTAAAGAAGTATATGAAAAGTATAAGCGAGGAGAAAAGCTGACGTTTGAAGAATTTAAGTTATTAATCGAGTTCAATATGATAAAACCTTAAATTTCTAAAAACCTAAATATTAAATATTTGTTTCAGCTTCATTATCTCAAGGGTCGGTATATTAATGGAGGAAAAGACAGCGTTTCCAGAGAAATTACTAGTATTATGTGTGGATAGAGATGACGATATCGGCCAGATAACCAATTTCAAAACTCCAATCATAGGGAGAAATAACGTATTAAAAGCCGCTATAGATTTCGCTGTAAAACGTCCTGAAGACTCAGACTCCAACGCGCTTTTCGCGGCTATTCAGATATACGATAGAATGCGTAAGGTTATGAGAAAAGATAGTGTAGAGATAGCCGTAGTAGCTGGTACTCCTGAAGAAGGTATAGAAGCGGATATGAAGATCTCGATGGAGCTATCTACGGTCCTTTCAAAATTTAATGCAAAAGGAGTAGTTTTAGTGTCGGACGGTCCTACAGATGAGCAAGTTCTTCCAATAATCCAGTCAAAAGTACCAGTCATATCTATTAAGAGGGTTATTGTTCAGCAGTCTCGGGGAATAGAAGAGTCTTTTATCTTAGTGCTGAGATATCTAGAGAAACTCGTGAGAGAAGAGAAATATAGGAAGTACTCTCTCGGCTTACCGGGATTATTTATAATCTTAACGACTGTGATGTCTTATACTGTTCCTCAATACATATGGCCGCTGTTCACGATGGTTTTGGGCGCCACATTAGCTATGAAGGGATTTTCATTAGACGAGAGAATTAAAAGGATTTATTTTGAAAGTCCGATAACCTTCTTATCGTTAATAGCTAGCTTAGCCTTGGTTTCGATCACGACGATTCTCGGAGTAAGCGAGGTTGTAAGCAGCGGCGTGGAAACACCAGCGGAAGCCTTGGGAAGTTTTTTCCTAGTCTTAATAGGAGGCCAGGTCTACGTAGTGGATTTAATGATAATCTCCGCTTCTCTGGTGGTGGCTGGGCATATCGCGGATAATCTGATGTCTAATAGACCGGTGCATTGGAGTGAATACATGTTTCTAATTTTCACACTGCTATTTAGGCAGGTGTTAGTAGAGACTGCCCGCTTGTTGAAAGGAGAAGGGAGCGTTGAGGCATTAATCTATTGGATTATATTCTCATTAATGGTGGCTGTTTTAGCGGCGAGTTTTCTTGCTACTAAAAGAAGACTTGAAACTCCGGCAAAAGAGGAGATTCTAGAGGAAATTCATGAGGAAAACGAAGAATAATATATTATCGTTCCTCCTCTCGGAAGAACATAAGACAATTCCCGTAAGCGAACTTTTCTCCATTTTAACAGCCGAGAATATAAAATACCAACTACTATTCAATAAATCTCCTCTGGTTAGAATTAAAATCAACGAAAATCCAGCCATAGTCTGTGAAGCTGTTAGCAAACGGGCATCTATGTTGAAGCTCGTTATTCAAGAATTGCTTTTCCTTGAAACTTTCGATTTAAATGATTTTGACAAAGCTTTGGATACGGTTGATTTTAGCTTTCTTCAAAATAAGTCCTTCTATGTTAGAATAATCAAGAAAAGAAGGAACAATAGAGTTCCCCTAAAATCTATTGAAATAGAGGCTTTTGCCGGAGCCAAGATATTACAAAAGACAAACTCAAAAGTTAGCTTTAAAACACCGGACTACGTACTCTACGGCATATTATGTGATAATGCCTTCTCCTTTGGGATATTGCTAAAAGAACTTAGGCGAGGCATTTTTCTAAAACGAAGCCCTCGCAAAAGGCCGTTTTTCATGTCTAGCGCGTTGGACGTATACACTGCTCGTGTAATGGTCAATTTAACGAGTATTCCTTCTAAATCCATAATATTGGATCCCTTTGCTGGAACATGCGGAGTTTTAATAGAAGCAGGGATAATGGATTACGATGTAGTGGGAATTGATATCAAAGATTATATTTCGAAGGGTTGTTTGAGAAATTTGATTGAATACATAAGCGGTGAGAAAAACGTAGGTATAATACAGGCTGATGCTCTCAAGCTTCCTCTAAGAGATAACTCAATAAAGGCTATAGTCACCGATCCTCCTTACGGACGTTCCTCTACGACAATGGGGAGATCAATTGCCGATATATATAGCCAGTTTTTACCTGAGGCAGAAAGAGTTTTAAAAAATAGGGGCAAGTTGGTAATACTCTACCCCCATAGGTTAAGCGATCATGTGGAAGGAAAAATAAAGCAATTGTTTAAAATCGAAGAAAAACATTTAATTAGAGTTCATAAAAATCTTTTAAGAGTTTTGGTAGTGGCTAGAAAAGAGGTTTAAAATATGGAAGTATTCTTTCTAGGCACAAACGCCAGCACTCCCCATAAGTACAGGTTCCTACCAAGCATAGTCGTTAGACGTAAGGGGAAACTTTTCATGTTCGATTGTGGTGAAGGCGCTCAATACAGGTTTCTGCGGAGCGGATTAGGAGTAAATAAGGATATGAAAATTTTCATAACCCATATGCACGGAGACCATTATTTCGGCCTTCCAGGACTTATTCAGACTCTTGCATTACTAGGCAGAACAAAGCCTTTATATATTTTTGGTCCTAAAACGCTGGGAGATGTTTTAGAGAATTTTCTAGAAAAAACAGGTATAAAGGTGAGCTATCCATTACATTTCGCGCCTGTAGAAGAGGGAACTATTGTTAACGAGAAAGAGTATAGTATAAAAGCTTTTCTAGTTTCCCATACAATAACAAATTTTGCGTATGTTATAGAGGAGAAAAACAGACCGGGAAGATTCAGTAGGGAAAAAGCCGAAAAACTCGGCGTACCTAGAGGACGTTTATGGAAAAAACTACAGCAGGGATACCCTGTCAAAACGCCTACGGGACGTATTGTAAAACCGGAGGACGTTTTAGGTCCTCCTCGTGAAGGTATAAAAATCGTTTATACGGGTGATACTAGGTTCTCAGAAAAAATAATAGAGCACTCTCATAAGGCAGATATTCTAATTCATGATTCGACTTTTGAAGATAAATTAAAGGAAGACGCTATAGATTCGGGTCATTCAACAGCCTCAGAAGCTGCCGAAACCGCAAGAAGAGCTCAAGTACGCTTTCTTTTTTTGTTTCACTATAGCTCACGTTATAGCGAGGACTTAGTGAATTTGCTTCGAGAAGCAAGAGAGATTTTCCATAGGACGTTCCTCTCTGTTGATGGAATGAATGTAGAGATTAGAAAGCCTGAATCCAATAAGATTATACTATTGTTTAAAAAGTTAAAATATTAGGGATCTTCCGTTGGAGGTTCGATTTCTCGGATGGGTTTACCATTAAGCGTTTTAGGCGTTAGCCAGTTGATTAGTCTTTCGGGATTTTTTAATTGAATATCAAATACTATAGCTCCAAGAGGACTTTCTCCATACTCTTGGCTACAAAATGAGACTACGCCTGCATACGCCGCCTGCTTATTTAGATAGAAAACTACTCCATCATCATACATTCCCCTTTTTAAGTATTCTCTCGCTGCGTCAAGGATATATTGGGACCGTATAGCGTTATATAACTTCAGAAGACACCTGTATCCGCTACCTTCAGCTACAATTAATTGATAATCATCCACTTTTTCTATCTGAATACTTTCAGCATCGAAAACATTCTCCAATGCTTTTCGGACTTTTTCTACGTCTTCGGTAGGGCGAACCTCAACTCTAACTACTATCTTCATTTGTTATAACCCTCTTTAAAGCTTCATATGCCCTCTTCAACATTTCATTTTTATCAATTTCCTCATTAACTAGCATTACGTCCGCCAGTGCTATCACGCTCCCTATCCCGAACCTTAGTTCTCTTTCGTCGCGTTTACAAAATTCCTCCCAAGTTTTAGGGTCGTCTTCTCTCCCCCTCTCTATCAGTCGCTTAAACCTAGTCTTGGGAGAAGCGTGGATAGCTACTATAATAATTTCGCCTGCTTTTCTCTTGAAGAAATTCAGTTCGTGCAGACTTCTTACACCGTCAATCATCACGACTTTAGATCTAGAGGAAGAAATCTTTTCTAAAATTTTCTTAGCTATCACATCATCGCCATATTTCTCACGCAATAATACTGCTACACGTCCAATATTCTCGGGTGTAGGTTCTAACCCCAAATTCTCAGTCTCCTCCCTGACTACATCCCCCATAACTAGAACCGGTATACCCAGCATTTCGGCCGCCTTACTTAATAATGACTTCCCAGCCCCTGGCATACCGACTACTATAATCAATTTCTTATCTGTTATCGATTTCAAGTCTATCTCCTTTAATAGGACAGTAAGCTATTTAATTTAAGATTTCCTTAGTGAAGTGGGAGGATGTCCTTGAAGATAGCCGTTATAGGCGTAGGACGCTGGGGAAGAAATCATGTAAGAGTATTAAAAAAACTCCTTAACATGGGCGAAATTGACGAACTTATACTAGTTGACACCAATCCAGCCACGTTAAAAAAAGTTGCAAAAGAATACAAAATTCAAAAAGCTTATAGGAGCGTAAGCGAGATGAAAAATAGGGAGAAACCGGACGCCGCTATTATAGCTGTTCCTACTCCCCTACACTATCAAGTAGCCACCTCCTTATTGGATTCTACCGATCTTCTGATAGAGAAACCAATTGCAGTCAATATTGAAGAAGCATTAGAAATAGTTAAATTGGCGGAGAAAGAAGAAAGAGTTGTAGCGGTCGGGCATATAGAAAGATTTAATCCAGCAATCACCACCCTGAGAGAACGCTTAAATGATATAACAAGCATCGAAGAAATCTCCTTTATAAGTGGAGAACGGGTAGGACCCGGACCTCCATCTTCTAAATCCGAAGCATATCTTAGCGTGGCCCACGATCTCATGGTTCACGATATAGATATAGTCGTTTCCCTACTTCACCGTCTTCCACGAAGAGTTACAGCAATGGGCGTAAGAAACTACAACTACCCTCATGAAATCGAGATAAATTCAATTTTCGAATTTTCTAATAGTCTCTACGCATTCTTAAGAGTAAGCTGGAGGAGTTCTCCAACGTTTAAAAAGCGCATCCTAGCAATACACGCCTATGATAAAGCAATTACAGTGGACTATGTATTACAGTCTATAGCGATAGAACGCGGATTAGCTGAACATAGAGCAGCTCCAGACTATTACGGGTTATTAGCTGCTTATAAAAGCCGAAGCAGACAGGAGTATGTAGTTTTGGGAAGCGAAATGAATGAGCCGTTATTGTTGGAGGATTCCCATTTTATAGAATGCGTTAAAAGACGCGCAAAGCCATTAGCGAGCGCTATCGAAGGCTATATAGCTCTTAAAAATGCACTCATGGCTTTAAAAGCTTCTAGACAACACAGATGGATAGAGATTGATTGGAACGAAGACTTTATAGATCTTAATTATATAACGTAAAAAGGCTTAAAGTGATTTATAAATTTCAACTATAGTGCTAATATCTGCATATGTTTTGAAGCCTTTAGATGAAAAATGAGTACGAGTAGCTTTATACCCCATATCTTCCAGTGCACGAATTATGGAGCTTAGTATAGGCTCTTTTTTAAATCTGTAAGTTTTCGCTATAAAATCTGTTGTATAGAAGTAAGGCGGCATACTCGATTCCTCGAGTATGCACTTCAGAATTTTAAAACCTTTCTCTCTTTTCCCAAAAAATCTCTCGAAAACTCCCACGGTTTTCTTCAAAAGAAACTTGTCGCATAACTCTCCAAGCCATACGGGTCCTCCAATTTCGACTTTTGAACTACAGTTAATGCACTTTTTCTCTAGAGAGAAAAAGTGTTTTTCGACCCAAACTCTACCGCATTTAGGACAAAAAGACACATAGCCCAGTTTATCTATGCTTTCGTCAGCGCGTTTTTTCCCAGTACGCACTTTTAGGAAAAGCCTCATATAATGCCTGCTTGAGTAAGATAAAAGAGGCTTCACCATTAACCCGTATTTAGCCCCCGTCCTCACTACATATCCAATAAGAATTCTCAAGCCAATTTCTCGAGAAAAAACGCTCCTTATAGGTAGGGCGCCATACTTACGTATACAGGCTCTTTTTGATACACCCATTAAAGGAGCCAGGTCGGTAGCTGTTACACAGAGTACTCCGTTGTTTTCTACAGCCCTAATTGCATTATCAAGAAATGGTACTGGAGAACCAAAAGGATCTACATCAACTACGTTAAACCTTCTACCCCGACGGGCAAAATAGGCTAGAAGAATATTGGCGTCGGAATGAAAAGCCGTTACTATTTTTTCTAAGCCGTTCCTCTCAATATTGATTTTCATCAGATCGTAGGCCAGTCTGTTAATATCATTTAACACAACAAATTCCACATTTTCCACTTCTTTAGCATACCTTAATCCTCGAATACCTGTAGCGCTTAGAGCATCACATATCCTCAATTTTTTATTGGTTAGTATGCTGAAGGATTGAAGAAAAGCAACGCTTATGTTTCGATCCATTTTCATTATAGGGTTGTAAAATACTGGTGCCCAACAGGGCTCTATCCTATTTTTGTCAGAGTATAACTCAAGTTTAGGACCTAAAATTGATACCTTACCTTCTTTTATTTCTTCTAGTGGGATATCTAAAGAAGTTCTTGAATCTTGTGTAGCGCCTGCTCGCTGAGTACACATACCTTCTCATTCACTTCTTCAACTTTTCTCTCTTGCTTTCGATTTACTATCAGAAATACACAAGCGCTGATTAGATCGGCGATTTCCGAGAGTATGGCAAGTTCGCGTTCTTCCAAAGTTTTTCTAGCATTTTTAGCTATGACTTTCTTTTCTCTTTCTTCCCTGCGAGCGGCCATATCGAATGGAGTCTTTCTAAATATCCAAATCTCAAAACCAGCTTTAGATAGGATGTCGTAGAGTAGAGAAAGAATATTATCACTAAGTTTTTCTTTTTCTGTTGAGATGTCTAATCTTACTAATTCGGAAAGTTTGGTTACTGGTTCTATTAAGTCTGCGTCGAGAACTTCCTCTAGTTTCAGCGCCACCTCTAGAGATGCATCCATATTCCCTCTCTCGTACTCATAAATAGCCTTTCTAGATACTCCAACTTTTTGTGCTAACTCTCCTAGAGAAAGACCCTTTTCATGCCTAGCTGCCTTGAGTTTTTCGGGATTTATTTTGGCATAAAGCCCTCCTCTATCCGCATATATCAATGGGAAGTTTTTCTCCTCAAGAAAGAGTTTCAGTGTTTCCTCATCCACAACAAATACACCGTATTTTCTATAGAAAATTCCGCTTTCCAGCTCTTTTTTACCCATTTTAGAGCCTATGAGTAGAGGGGTACCCTCTATCGTTGCGGCTAGCTTTTTCATATCCTGAATTGTCTGCCTATTACACTGGTTTACATCCTCCGACACTCTTATTACTAGATGTTTACCTTCATCTCTTCTGCCAGCTATAAAATCGAAGCAATAGTCTCCACTACCGTAATCGGATATTACCCTATATTCGCTCTTTTTAAGTAGTTTAGCTACAGTATACTTCTTTTCGATCGAATCCATGGTGCTACGATTATATATTGTAATATCTGCTTATAAGGCTATCACAGGTTTTACTTTTTCCTCGCTAATACGAAAGCGTGTGCCGTATCATATGGCTCTAAATGAACCACATCTATGATCTCATACCCTCTTTCTTCTAGGTGGTTTATCT
>JALURF010000030.1 GCA_027017165.1 Thermofilaceae archaeon | reverse complement strand
CGCTTACATAGAACTACTGAGGGCATACTTTTTTCCCAATATTTCTAATTTCCCCAAATTTTACCTATACCACTCATTCAATCTTCTTCCAAGAAACTCCTCAAGCTCCCTATTGTAGGGCTTAAAGAACTCTAGCAAATATTCCCTAATTCCTCTATCCATGGGGGGATATCCCTCCTTTAAATTCACATAGTCTATGAATGTTCTAAGGATTTTAAACGGAATCTTAGCTTTTAATCTCTGCAATCTCCAGAAACGAGGTGTTTTACCTACGTAACGTCTAGCATACCAACTCGGACTCTTGAAACTTGCATCAACACCTATAAAGCCAAGTATTTTTTTCATAACGTCTTCTGGGGAGCGTCTTAGATCCTCGGTTACTAATATCAACATTTGGTCGTCAGAAAAATATTTTCTGAATCTTTTAAGTTGGATAATATACTTACCTCTATCCTTGTAGGAGTAGTGGCGCCTACTAAATATATCCCCTCTAGATAACCTATCCTCCTCCACTCTAATTGCATCCCTGAAACTTAAGTATTCGTAACCCAGCCTAACTTCATGCCAATAATGAGAATATGCTCTATCTACGGGGTGCCTTAGGATAAATACTAACTTAATATCTGGTAAAGTCTCGTGTATCCTCTCCGGGACTTCCTCCAGATACATATATAAGGGTGATGATTCCCCAATAGCTTTCACCTTACCACTATTGCAATGGGCAAAATTTTTTTCGTACCATTTGATACCCATATGATAATTTAGATCAAAGAAGTGAACCTCTTTCTTCTTAGACATGCAGATCTCGGGGTGCTCCCTTAGGTAATGGTATAGTGCTGTAGTACCTCCTTTCTGTGTCCCACATATGATGAATGTAGGTAGTAAACCCATTATTACACCATCTAGATTTTTTTATTCCCCAAATTTAAAGTAGTTTTTAAGAATCTTTCCTAGTAAGCATTAAAGTCTTTGCTTCTCCATATTCATCCTTATAAAGGAGCCTAAAGAAATACTAGTAGCTATGTGCGGTATCCTAGCAGTAGTAGGTAGATGCTTAACGCTAGAAAGTTTCCTAAGAAACCTCGTAAGCCTAGAGAGTCACAGATACCTAGTTGACGACCTGAGGCCTCCTCCCCCTGCAGGCTGACGCCCTTAAACCTTCTGAGGCTCTCTACCAAGACCTCGTGCTCGGCTTGGACGGGTATCCTCGAGACGATTAGAGGGATGAAGGTCTCCGACCTGGCTGGCTCAACGCCGAGGATCGACAGGACCCTGTGAGCCTGTGCCTGCCGGACGGGAACATCTCCAGCGCTACCTTTAAGGCGCTTAGCAGCGATCTTCCCTTACCCTTCTCTTCCAAGCCGAGTAGAGTCGTACGGCCTCCGCTACCACGTGCCTAGGGAGGCGGCCGACTTCAACCTCACCCTGTAGCCGTACAGATCCCTGTCGTACGGCCTCCTGTCCAGAACTCCAAGCCTAATAGTCCTACTCCAAAGTCTGATGTCTCATAGAGTTTAGAGCTCGAGCGTAATAGTCACTGTAGCGCATCGGATAGCGACATTACTAAACAAGATTTATATACGCGTTAGCGGCCGGACATACTGCGATATAAACACTAACATTGTTGAATAATGTTAAATCTATCACGCGGATTACGCAGAAAGATTTAGCTCATGTGGCCTAGGGCTGTTAGAGATGAGTCGAGAAGTTAAGTATGTGCTTGAATTCATACCCGAGATATACGATAGGACTAAGAATATAGCTGATAAATTAGACGTGTCAAGCGAACTCATCCCTTGCCTCGAAGCCCAAATCTTAAACAATTTATTGCTACACCTAGCTTCGAAAGTTAAGCATGGTAAGCGCGTCGATTTAGAGAATTTCTCCCGTAAGATAGAGAAAGCCGTGAGCAATCGGACTAAGCTGGAGCGCTTAGTTAAGATCTGTGAATTTTACCTTAGGCTTTTCTCGAAGAACGTAAGGGTTGTGGTAGATGTAGGCTGTGGTGTAGGACTCAACATAATGATTGCCAAAAGGTACGGCTGTGAAAGAGGCTTGCTTGTGGGCGTAGACGTAGATTCCTATTTCTTAAGTATATTCAAGAGAGTTAATAAGGACGTGGAGGGTATCTTAGCTGATGTGGAAAGATTGCCACTAAGAGATAATTCTGTGAACGTTCTCTTCTCAACTATGTTAATTCACGAACTTCCGAGCCTAGAGGCTATCAGCGAATTTTATAGAGTTCTCAGCAAAGAGGGGATCGCGTTAGTTGGAGATGTCGTTGTGAGGTATGTGCCTTGTATTCTTCTAAATATGATAAGAGCTATTAAAGTTAAGCTCGGAAGAGAGCCCGAGACACCATATACATTAAAACAGATAGTTTCGAAAATATATTCTCTAAATGCCCAAGTAGACTATTGCCTACGGTTCTGGAAAGGCCCTCTTGGGATAGTTATCTTAACTTTTAAAAAATAACATTAAATTTCAGAGCTTCATTTCCTCTACGCTCCTCCTCAGGGCTCTCATCTTCTTCAGTAGTGGTACACGGCTTTAGTCAGCTCGGGGAGTTCCGCCGAGATCCGCTTGAGTACTTCCAGCATCTTTATCTCGTACACGTAAGGCATGGGATCACCTCTGTCCCCACGCATCAACTAGATAGTCGAGGGCCCGCTGCTTCTCGATCAGCTCCCTGACGCCCTCTCTATCTTGATGCCTGCTCTGCAGGCCTAAACTGTCTAAGTGGGCTGTTCCGATGATAGGGAGTTTAATTGTCAATCTTAGCACGCTATTCTCTAACTAGCCCGTAGAGCCGTTATACTTTTTGGGCTCCGGAAGCCCATGCTCTGCTGAGGTAGAAGCCGGAGGGGCCCATCATAGTTCTAGGCTTACATATGATTTCTCTTATTTCTAGGCCTCGCTGTGGGTGGAACATCTCGTCAGAATATGCTGGCTTTACTACTATAGCCGTGTCTAGGCCCTGTTCAGTACCTCCCATAGATACTACTTCACGGTCTACCGGCACCGCCCCCGCGTCCGCGGCAGTAACAGCCGAGAGAACGGCAACCTTTAAGCCTGGACAGAAAAGGTAGAAAGTCTCATTCATAACTGTCTTGGGGCTTCTCACTCCTAGGTCTCTAGCCATCGAGTGCTCGATGTCAGCGCCTAAATCAGTAGCTACAACGATCTCAACGCCCAACTTTCTGAGCTTATCCTTCACATCGGGCCTATCGGATAGAAAGGATATCCTCCTCAAGCCGGCTTTGCGCCATCTCTCCATCCTCTCTCTGAGCTCTGGGATCTCCCTCCAAGGCCTGCTCCCGCCGGATATTCCGAACCCACCTCCCGCCCTGAAGGTTACGCACACAACCTTTAAACCTAGACCTCGGACCGCATCAGCTACTTTTAGAGCACTATCGCCCGTTAAAGAGGGAACGACTAAGTGGTTTACGTTAAGCTTTAAAGCTCTCCTTATAGCCAGCTCTATAGTCTTATTCGTGTTAACAGGACCCGGCCGGTCAAAGTAGAATACCTCCTTTCAACACCCGACATAAGAACACCGATTATACCGTAAGCTTAAACATTATAAAAATGTCCTTTTACATAGATCGTAAAATTTATTCTTCTAGTAGGTTGATTAAGATTTAATCTCTCTATAAACAGAATGACTTATTGAAAGATAAAATATTCAATTTTTAATAGCCTTCCCTCTGCCGAAACTATCATCGTTGCTGGCACCATTTAATATAGTCCTGAAAACTTCATCCCAAGCGTCGCGCTTGTCTAGGAGGTATTTAGCATAGAGCAATTTAGCCAGATTAGGCTCTAAATAGTATATGTGAGAGAGAATGTAGAAGGGGTTAAATGGGCAAGCAAGATCGTATAATGTTGCAAGAGCTACAGCCTCTTTCTTTAAAACAGGAATCAATTTCATAATGCTAAACTCACCGAGAGTATTAATATGGCAATTCAAACTTTAGCTTTGCTCTACAATAACAAGTATCGTAACTAAAACAGCTTCGGGGATTGTACCCTGAAACGTGAGGATAACAGCCTTAACTAAAGAAAAGAGATTGTTAAACGGGCAACTCTCTCACAGTCTTCTCCCTCAACACCCTGTACTTGCTGGGCTTTAGCGAGTAGCCTTTTGTGTCGCGTATGCCAGCCTGCTTGAGCACGTCTAGGACCTCACCGATCTTGGTGCCTACGAGGAAGACGACGACCTCTTGAGAGTAGCCTAACGTTGTAGTAACCCAGCGCGACCTTCACAAGTGCCCTCTTTCCTCGCCGTCAGCTCTTTAAAAGATGGGGGTTAAGATTGGGGACACTCTTTTGTATAGCTTGGGAGACCTCAATTTACCATGGGTAGCCTTTGCGATAGGTGCTAGGCATAATCTGTACGCCGGAGTTCTCGGGGCTGGTCTACGGCTTGAAGAATACCCAGGGCTTCCTCGAGATAGTTCTATAGCCCAGCGTCTTGTAGACACGTATCGCTGGCTCATTGTCCTCGGCCACGTGGAGCAATGCTTTTGCACCGGAGAGCAGTGCATCTTCAGTTATAGCCGATGTGACAGTTTTTGCGTAACCCCTACCCCTGTAGTCTAGATGCGTGTAGACATGCCCTATGGGCCATACCTCCGGCATGCGGAAGAACGCGCAGGCGATGGATACCAGCTTCCCCTCCTTGAACATTCCGTAGTACCTGCGGTTAGCCAGCAGCTCCCTAGCCCTTTCTTTGTCTATTTCCCACCCGCTCATCCTCGTGAGCTTCAAGAATTCCTCCACGTGACGTTCGCGTCTAGCGTCTAGTTTAACGGCTTTTCCCACAGAATATGGCCTGAAGCTTTCCTCGTCAACTACCATATCGAGATGCTCCTTAACCTTAAGCTGGCCCTTAGGCCCAAGGAAGCCTACTACCTGCTCAAGTAGACTTCTGTCATGGACGACCACTAAGGCCTCGCTGTCGCACGGTATGCTGTTCACCAGGCCCTCTGCCCTGCCCCACAGGTGGACGCATACGCGCGGGCCTCTCCAAACGAGCAGATAGCCTACAATGTCGCCCCCCGAGATCTCGAAGCAGGTGTCCGTGCGGTCCAGCTCGTAGATTAAGTCGTAGAGCAGGTAGACGTGAGTGAGGGGGTCGCTTAGGTAGAGCCTGGTTACGCCCCTCCAGAGCTCTAGGTCTAGCTTGGAGAGATCCTTGAGCACGTGAGTATCCCTAAATATTTGTTTACATGCCTAGATGATAAGCATAGCTCACTGTGACAAGATTTTCCCGCTCTTTGAAAATCTATGAGATAAATGCGGGAAAAATTAGCTATACGTAACTTGCAAGAGGTTCTCGTCTCCTACACTCGGAACTCTGAACAAGTCGAACTTGACCAACACGGGCTTTGTCTCTATTAGGTTGAAGATTCTCATCTTCCTCACGATGCCCCAGCATATCGGCAGCCTGGTTACGAAGCGCTTGACCTCGCGGTGGTCGAACCCAGAGTCTCTGGCCGGCATATCGATTGTCATGGAGACGGGCAACGAAAAGGAGCAAGCGCTCACCTCCTCAGCATCCTAATAACCTCGCCAACCTCTTTCGCCTCCTGCCGGTCACGTACTAACGCTTGCACAGCTTAACTGTGACGCTATCACTCTTTATCCAAATCTCGGATCTGGTGCCCATCTGAGCTCGCCTTCTGCTTCTTTCCGAATAGGAATAAGCTGAGCCTAAAGAGGAGACAGGAGCTAACTTGCCTTTGGACCTGGATTTCAGACCCTATGGCGAGATAACAGCATAAGCACGCGTATTAAGCTGATTTTGATGCAGAATAGGCTTATCGGGCTAGGAGGCCTAGGCTGGCGATGACCGATCCAACTATCGACCCCAGCGCGAAGTGGTACACCATGTCCGAGCACCAGAGCAGGGACGTGATGTACTTTGGCCTCCAGGAGAGCTTCTTGAACACGCGCTTAGAGGCATAGATATCGGCGACTGCGAGAACTGGGAGCAGGAGGACGAGAAGCGGGACCGCTCTCGGCGCGTAGCCGTAGTAACCGGAAAGCAAGCCCCCGACGAGCATTACCACGTACTCCGCCGAGATGATACGCTCATGGAGCAGTAATCTTTTATTCCCCGACTCTACTTCCTTCTCCAGTTCTTCCAGAAATTCGGCGAAGCTCTTGTCCATCTTCATCGCAAGCGACCTGCCGGGAAAGAGGAAAAGCTTTAGCGCCTGGAGAAGCCTTCCGCCATTTAGATACATGCTACCTCACCGCGGTACATTCTCCTTAAACTAAGTCACAGGATACATCAGTAATATCTAAAAAACAGCTATTAGACATAAATCTTTATGCTGGAATGAGACTGTCCAATAAGGCCTTTGGAGTGGTCGCCGTCTCTAACGCGTGGAGAGCGCCTTCAAGAAACAAACCCCCAGAAACTTATTGGACAGTCTCTGCTGGAATCTGGGTGCTGTCAATTTAAGCACTTCCTATTACTAGCGCTAATCCTGTCTAATAGCTCTTAAGTTGACGGCACCAGAATTTATTGAACCTGGTTTATTGCTGTCTGATCAATTTCACATGTGCAGTTTTGCGGCTCCAAAACTGCGGTGATTGTATCTAGCTTTAGCGATTAAGTCGGCTTTAACGAGAGATCAGAACGGGGTTTTATATCATCTGTCAACCGAAACCTCTTTCATCATCATGTTAGACACGTGAGGAGGTGTTTATTAGTGTTCGGCTAGCTGGAAATGCTGTTAAAGCAAAATTTAATAAATGGTGTTGTTTTGTGTGGTTGGTGGTTGAGGTGGCGAGGATTCCGTATCTGAGGGAAGAAGTGGAGATTCCTGAAGATGTGGAGTTGACAGTTGAAGGTATGAAGGTGAGAGTTAAGGGACCTCTTGGAGAACTGGTGAAGGATTTTTCCCACGTCCATAAGCTGCTGTTGAGTAAGGAGGATAATAAGGTAATTTTAGAGATGTATTTCGCTGATAGAAAGGGTAGAGCGGTTATAAAGACTATAGCCAGTCATATCAGAAATATGATTATCGGCGTTACTCGGGGATTTAGGTATAAGATGAAGATAGTCTATGCCCATTATCCGATGGAAGTTAAGGTGGATGAGAAAAATAAACTGGTAATTATCAGGAATTTCATAGGAGAGAAAAGCGATAGATACGCTAAGATTGAAGAGGGAGTTAAAGTAAAAGTAACCAAGGACGATGTGATAGTTGAAGGAATAGATATAGACGCTGTGGGACAGACCGCCGCGAATATTCACCTAGCTACGCATTTAACAGGGAAACTTAGAAAGAGCCCTCACGGGAGAGAAGGAGGACCGGGAATTCTCGACGGTATATATCTTTATGAGAAGGAACACATAAAATAGCTATTTCTTGTAGCGTTTAGGCCTTAGATTTCTGCTCTTACACCTTCTGCAACGTTCAGCCGACCACGGGTTTCTAGCGCCGCACTTCCTGCATATCTTTACTTTGAAGTTATGGTCTAGCGCTAATTGGAGTTTAAAGGGGTCTCTTATCGGCATACTGACACCTCTCCATCTATGGATTATCCGGAAATATAAATGTTTAGCCGCTCCTTGAGCCTAGTCAGGGCATACCCTTTCGGGTCCTAAAG
Organism: Thermofilaceae archaeon; assembly: GCA_027017165.1. Lineage (GTDB taxonomy): Archaea > Thermoproteota > Thermoprotei > Thermofilales > B69-G16 > B69-G16. Next base: position 8,938 of record JALURF010000030.1, on the reverse strand, counting down.
CTTTGATGCTTGTTTGGATGAATTCTATCGATTTCTCTAGTAAGTTTTTTATGAATTCTTCACCTTCTCTCGTTAGAACATAGATTTTTTTCTCTCTTTCCCCCACGCTTTCTACTTTAAGAAGACCCGCATTCTCGAGTTTTCTCAAGAACGGGTATATTTGTGACGGCCCTACTTTAACCTCAAGCTTCTCTTCTAGCGATTTTATGATTTCGTAGCCGTGTTTAGGCCCTTCCAGTAACATTACCAGAGTATATAGTTTTATAACTGTGTTAATTTTTATTGCCTCAATTTTGTCTTTTTTACTTCTAGACATGTATAAACCTCGTAAACGCGGGTAACTACAGTAGCTTTAGTCTATTAGCTGATATTTATCCTCTTCCCTAAAAGCTTCGTCATTTCTCTCGCGTTATGCAACATGTCGTGATTATTGTTAAAGAAGATGTACGCTTTAAAAGGTTTGAGAGCTAACAGGTGAGCTATTATATCTTCAAGCTCTCTAATAGTATAATTATGTGAATACCAGTAGGTTTTGCCGTGAAGTCTGAGATAGACTATTCCATTTGAGGAATAGATAGCGTTGTGTATTATAGGGGAATCGACTGAGACGAATATCGCGCCCCATTTTGAAATCAAATTCACAAGATACGGGTTAAACCAAGAGGTATGTCTAAATTCCATCGCTATTCCATCGTTATCAATATTCTCCAGGAAATACCTTATTCTCTTGAGAAATACTTTCGTCGGTTTTACGCTAGGAGGAAATTGAAATAAAAAGAAGTCTATCAACTCGTTCATCGGTTTAAACAGATCGCGAAATTTAATCCATACTCTAAAGGACTTAACGGATAGCTTCCTATAGTGTGTTATCGATCTATGAACCTTTATACTCCACCTAAGCTTAGACCCTATTTTTCTCCACCTGGAGATTTGCGATGAACGGGGGAAACTGTAAAAACTCATGTTAAGCTCCACTCCGTTTAAGCCTGAATTTCGTACATACCAATTCAGGCCGTCGGGATTCCAGCTATATACCCAACCCGAGGTGCCTATATAGACTTCCATCATTTTATTATATTTCTTAAGCGATAGAAATAAAGGTGGTTAATTTTGTTTGGATGGAACGGACGATTACTTAGAGTCGATCTTTCTAGGAAAAAAATTGTTATTCAAAAGTACGATGATCGGCTCGCTGGGGAGTATATAGGAGGGAGAGGCTTTGCGATTAAGATATTGTGGGATGAAATGCCAGCATGTGTGGATCCTCTATCCCCTCAGAATATCTTAATATTCGCTGCTGGTCCTTTAACAGGAATTCCCGGTCCTAGTACCGGAAAATTGGTTGTAGCGGCTAAAAGCCCATTAACCGGCGGTTATGGAGACGGTAATGTAGGCTCGCTCGCCGCTGTGCATTTGAGAAAGGCGGGTTATGATGCTGTCGTGATTTCAGGATCATCGGATAAACCTGTCTACCTCTACATAGAAAATGAGAAAATTGAGATATTAAACGCCGATGATTTATGGGGATTAGATACCTTTATGACTGAGAGAAAGTTGCGGGAAAGACATGGAGGAAATCTCGGTGTGTTATGCATAGGACCAGCTGGAGAAAACCTGGTTAAATTTGCTACGGTAATTTCGCAGGAGGGGAGAAGTGGCGGTCGCCCCGGAATGGGAGCAGTGATGGGGTCTAAAAAACTCAAAGCTTTAGTTATTAAGGGAAGTAAAGATATACCCCTAGCCGATCCGGAGGAATACAGACGCCTAGCAGCCGATGCCTACCGGGCTATAAAAGGCAAACCGGGATACGAGTTTTGGAGAAGACAGGGTACTATGGCTGCTCTTCAGTGGGCTCAGGAAAGTAGCGTTCTTCCGGCATATAATTTTAGAGAAGGAGTATTTGAGCTAGCGTCGAATATAGATGGATATGCTATGGAAAAAGTGAAGATAGGACAGCGTGGATGCCCCCTCTGCAATGCCATTTGCGGTAACTTGATAAACGATATTGAAGGTGAGATTGCTGAGCTAGACTATGAAAACGTCGCCCTTTTGGGATCTAATATAGGCTTAGGAGATCTAAAAAAGGTGGCTAAACTCAACAGACTTGCTGATATGTACGGAGTAGACACTATAAGCGTGGGTAGTGTTATCGCCTTTGCAATGGAGGCTAGTGAAAAAGGGTTGATTAAAGAGAAGATAGAATGGGGAGATTTCAACGTTGCTGAGAGACTTTTGAAAGATATTGTTTATAGAAGAGAACTTGGTGATCTATTAGCCGAGGGGGTTAAGATAGCTTCCTATAAGTTAGGAGGAGAAAAATTCGCAATGCACGTTAAGGGATTAGAGGTTACTGGGTACGACTGTCACGCCGCTCCTGGCATGGCTTTGGCTTATGGAACCTCGCCTATAGGAGCACATCATAAAGATGCATGGATCATATCATGGGAGATAAAGACCGAGCGACTAGGCTATACTAAAGATAAAGTGTATAAACTTATAGAATTTCAGAGAATCAGAGGAGGAATGTTTGAAATGTTAACTTCCTGTAGGCTGCCATGGATAGAGGTGGGATTTGAGCTAGAGTGGTATCCTAAGCTCTTTAAAGCAGCTACCGGGCTTAGCGTGACTTTAGATTACTTCTTCGAGGCGGCAGATAGGGTTTATAGTTTGATAAGAGCTTTTTGGATAAGGGAAAAACGCAAATGGAATAGAGGGATGGATTATCCTCCTAAAAGATGGTTTACAGAACCGTTAACTAAAGGTCCTCTCGCAGGCGCTAAGCTGGACATCGAAAAGTATGACAATATGCTATCGTGGTACTACGAAGCCAGAGGGTGGGATGCTAAAGGGGTTCCTACTCGAGAGACACTAACTAGACTCAAGCTCAACTTCGCAATTCCAGTACTTGAAAAATATGTTAACCTGCATTAGAGCACAATAGCCTTAAATACATCCTACACCACACTATTTTCAGCAGGATAAACGGTGTTCACATGCAAAGACGCTATCCGCGGGGCATTAAAGGCTTCGCACTATTTTATGTTAATAAAGACATTCAGGTAGTTAAGATAGATTTCCTTATAGCAAATATAACTTTAGCCGAATATAAGCCTAGAAACTATATGAAAGAGTACCGTAACGCGTTTGACGAAATGACATATCATCTCGGGGAGGAGCTTTCAGGTTATTTTTACGAAGATGCAGTATGTTATGTTAAATCCAAGCTTGTAGCATGCAGGTTCTTCTACTCTCCAGAGGATGACAGAGTCGTGTATGTCATGTTCGCAACGTTGTATCCCGGCATAATTAGAGTAATTTCGAGACGATTAGAGAAGATGGGGTGGAAACGGAGACTTTTAATAGAATTCTCAAGCATAAAACAACGTATGAAATAAAATTACCCTATAACCGCTCGCTCATAGATTAATTCTCCTCTTTCAAACCTCTCTAATCTAAGAGCATCTATAGGCACTGAGGGCTTCCCATACATTATTAACTCGGCGATTAACTTTCCCACAATAGGCCCCATCATAAACCCGTGTCCGCTAAATCCAGCTGCTATATAGAAACCTTCTAACTTTTCTGCTTCTCCCAGGATAGGGTGATTATCTTTAGTCATTACATAGTACCCAGCCCACTGCCTCAATATATTGACATTCTTGAGTATAGGCATTACCTTAACGAGGTTTGTAGCGAAAACCTCTAGGAAATCTAGCCTAGCTCTAAGAGGTTGGTCAGGCTTTTCTGGCATGTCAATCCCCCCTATGATTCCTCCTCTTTCAGTTTGGGTAAAGTACAGCTTACCTCTAATAACCATAGGTTTAACGAACTCTTGGAAAGGTTCAGTTACCACTATGTGGTGTCTGTAATTCTCCACAGGTATATTGACTCCAACCATTTCCCCTATTTTCCTGGCCCCGGCGCCCGCCACGTTTACCACTTTATCAGTCTCGATATCTCCTCTGGACGTAATTACTTTACGAATTCTTCCATTCTCAACTACCATTCCTCTCACTTCTGTATACGTATAGTATTCAACTCCAAGTCTTCTACCAGCTTCATAGTAGGCGTTTACAGTTTTAAATGGAGAAGCCTTGCCATCTTTATGGCAGAAAGCCGCAGCTATAAAGACTTCCGGATTTAAGTATGGAACTATTTCCAGAGCCTCTTCCACATTTATGATCCTGCTTGGCACTCCATACTTATTCTGAATATTAACGTTCTCTTTAAAGACTGAAAGTTCTTCTTCATCCCGTATTAACCAGAGATAACCCGTCTGTCTATACCCTACATCACGCCCTAATTCTTCGCTGAGTTTTTCCCAGAGCTTAACGCTCTCCTTCATAAGCATAATATGTTCTTTCGTTGTGAATTGCTGTCTTATGCCAGTTCCACACTTACCCGTGGACCCGCTACCTAGATATCTTTTCTCCACCACTACTACATCATCTAAGCCGAGCTTAGCCAGATTGTAAGCTATCGATAATCCACTAATGCCGCCGCCTATTACAACCACGCTAGCTCTTCTCTTCACGATCTTCACCATTAGCGAGAATTCCGAGAGGTAAAGGGATAATAGGAGGACGCTCCGACGGATATCCCACCTCTTCTACGCTTTTACCAAGCTCTCTAGCAAGAATTTTTACGATTATCGGTATACATATTCTCCCTCGACAAGGCCCCATACCAAAGTTTAACTTTCTTTTGAGAGATTCTATATCGGTGTACCCGCTCCTTATAGCTTCTAAAATCTCTTCATAAGTAATATCTTCACACCTACAGACAATTTTCATACAATCACCCTAAAAGCCCTCACGTCCCTCACCTTGCTATCTTCCATTTCCACGGTTACCGCATAAGTTTTATCGGCACTTCTAACTACTTTTACAATTCTACCCTCTCCAGCAGGCTCTCCTTTTCGATTTAATAACACCACTTTATCATCCTTACTTGGTATAGGCAGGAGCTCGTAAGGCATAGTGACCCTCCCCTTGCCACTGCCTATAGATAAGTCGACTAGGAAAATAGCTAATCCGGGGCAGGCTAGCAAACACGATCCGCATCCTGTACACTTATCAAAATCTACGCTGGGGATAGAGTTTATATCTTTTTTAACTATAGCTCGAGTTGGACAAGCAGCCACACATACATCGCAAGGTATTTCTTCAATACATTCTACGACAACAACAGGTCCAGCTTTCATTCTGCTATGGGGAGGAATCAATTTTAGCCTTCTAAGATCTTCAATACGTACTATTCCCGCGTCGTTCATCTATCAACACCTTTCTCAAACCTTTTCTGATCCTCTCAAAAAACCTCCCCGCCCTAATCTTTTCCAATTTCTCCAACATTTCTTCTCGTTCATTAAGCGCTTTTTCATTATTGCCAATGATTTTCAACGCAGCAGATATCCCCGCTATTCCTCCCTCCAACATGGCCGTGGATGCTTCCTCTATTCCCGAAACATCGCCCGCCACGTATATTCCGCTGATCGTAGTTTCCTGATATCTGGTACGTTTAGGAACTAAACCACCTAACTCAGGAATATAGACCATTTCACAACCAGCCTGTGATAATAATTGTGAATACGGGTTTAAGCCCACAGCCAAGCAGATTAAATCCACTTCTAGATATTTCTCTGTGCCGGGTATTTCCCGAAATTCCTTATCTAAAGCTATTATGGTGGCCCCTTCAACTTTTTCCTTACCATGAGCACTTTTTATAGTATGAGATGTATAAATTGGTACTCCCAACCTCCGAACTTTAGCAGCATGGACTAGATAACCGCCTATCCTCGGCATCGCTTCTACGATAGCTACTACTTTTACTCCGGCTTGAATTAACTGGTATGAAACTATTAGACCCACATTTCCGGCGCCCACCATCAAAGCTTTCTCGCCCGGTTTAACTCCGTATACGTTCATTAGCGTCTGGGCCGCTCCGGCGCCCATAACTCCGGGCAAATCATTGTTTTCGAATACTAAAAACCTCTCCGAGGCACCCGTGGCCACTGTGATTTGTTTAGCCTTTATCTTAAGCAGTTGTTTTCTTCTAAGGTGATAGGCACCCGCCAACTTGCCAGAATAGAGCCCAAATACCGACGTGTTTGTTAAAATTTTGATATTTTTTCTCTTATGGAGAATTTTAGCTAATTTTTTAGCAATTTCAAAACCTCTAATCCCCGAATATAGGTCTTTAGATCCAAAGAATTTATGCGTCTGCTTAACCAATTGCCCACCAATAGTTGGATTTTCATCAACTAATACTACATTTGCTCCGTATTTGCTAGCGTACATAGCCGCATATAATCCGGCCGGCCCGCCACCTATCACCAGAATATCGGTAGGTATTTCTTCAGGCTTTTTAGCTATAAAAAAGGAAGTTTTAGGTGGACTGGCTGATGACTCCTGATAACGCACTTCCCTTAAGTCTTTTGTTAAGGTTATACAAATCCTTGTGTTGGGAACTCTGTCCGCTTCCATTAAACAAGAAGAACATTTTCCTATTAGACAAAAAGCTCCTCGCGGCCGTTTTAACACTCTGCTTCTAGAAAAAATTCTTACACCATTAGCGTAGAGCGCTGCTAATACACTCTCATTTTCATATACTTCTACAGGTTTATCTTCAAAATACAACACTTTCTTTTTTCCACGTTCAAAATTTAAAATTGGATGTTGAATTATTCTGGAAGAGGTCAAAGGCACTCCCTAAAACCAATCTATTAAACTCTTTTTAATTGACTTAACCTCAGTTATTTATTTATTACTTAACATCCCGCTTACTCTAAGTTATATATTATCTATACTACTATAGATAATATAGGATAATACAAAGTTTATATACGACTTGAAGCATATATTCTGTCATGGATTTTTTAAGGAAGATAATATCCAAAATATGGTCATCACCAGAAGAAAAAATAGTAAATCTTACGGTAAATCATGCAAAATTATGCTATCAAACAGTAGACGCTTTTACAAAAGTTATGAAAGAGTATTGTGAGGGGGACTCGGAAAAGGCGAAGACTTACCTAGCGCAGGTGCATTCCTACGAAGAAGAAGCCGATGGAGTGAGACGTAAGATAATAGAGGAATTGGCAAGAGGGGCACTGCCTCCCTTAAGTAGAGAGGATTTCGTCAGACTAGCTGAAAGAATGGATTTGATAGCAGACTGGGCTAAAGAGGCGGCGAGACTTCTTTCGGTGATTCCCCATGAAGATATATGTCAAGGGCTCACCAGCGAATGTCTCGAGCTTGTGGCTTTAACAGAAATAAGTGCTAAGGCGCTATATGATGCTGTTTCGGCAATGATGACCGATTTTAAGAAAAGCCTTGAGCTGGTTCATGAGGTAGAGACTATTGAAGAGAAAGGGGATGAACTATATGTTAAATGTCTTAGTAAGCTGGAGGAAAGAGAAAGGGGGTGCATTGGCGTTCCTGACATGCTTATTGGAAAACTTATAGAAACATTTGAGAATATACTAGATGCCTGCGAGGAAGTCGGTGATTTGATAAAGATAATAGTTATTAGAGCTTTAAGGTGAAAACATGGACTTCCTTCTCTTAATGAGCTTTATACTAGCATTTTATGTTGCCTGGTCGGTGGGCGCAAACGATGAAACTATGGCTGTCTTAGCTGGTAGTGGATTTACTAGCATACTAGCGGCGTGTCTAATAGGAGCCTTTATGGATTTCTTGGGTGCGGTGCTGTTAGGCTATAAAGTAGAAGAAACTATGGGAGAGAAACTGTTAGCATACAGAATAGACCTTGTTGATACACTGATAATAGTAGCTGCTGTAGCCACATGGCTTGTATTAGCTTCTTATAGAGGATGGCCTGTTTCAACCACCCACTCGGCAGTTGGAGCTGCTATAGGACTGGGTATGTACAAGTGGGGAATTCATGGAGTCAGGTGGGAATCTTTGCTTAACGTGGTAGCTGGATGGGTAATATCGCCGATAATGGGATTTATAGGAGCTTATGCAACTTGTAAACTCTTCGATTTACTGCTAACAAGGAGTATAAATGGCTTAAATAAAAGTTTAAAAATAGCTAAACTGTCCTCCTTGACTCTATTAGCTTGGGCTTCTTATACTTCCTTCTTCCGAGGAGCAAACGATATAGCCAATGCGACAGCGTTCCTCAGCGCTGTTTATGAAGACCCATTCATGGTTAGATTAATAAGCGGTCTGGGGATGGCTCTTGGGCTTGTAATGTTGGGGAGAAGAGTTGTCAAATCTGTAGGCGTTGAGCTAGTTGAGCTGACTCCCGTGATGGGCTTGGCGATACAGATTTCAGTTGCTCTAACAGTTTCCATCGGGACATTAATGGGGCTCCCTCTCTCCGGTACTCACATACTAGTCATGGCCGTGGCTGGGATAGGAGTTGCTAAGAAAATATGGGTAAACGTTAAAGGATTGAAAGAAATACTAGCTACTTGGGTTATCACCTTTCCTGGCGCTGCCGCGTTAGCTGTATTATTTGCTATTTTAGTTTAGAACTATTCGTTAAAGTTCTATTATTTCAACTTCTAAGGTTTTCAGATCTAAAATCGCGAGAGAGGCTTTTCCGGTTAATCCGCCGAAAACTTCTCCTGGATTCAATAGCAGAGTTCTCCCTATTCTTTCAACTGTAATCTCATGAGTGTGCCCAAAAATCACGATATCATAGTCTCCGTACTTGGCTATTGCTCGAACTATTCTTTTAGTCTCCTCCATCCCTCCCATTCCGTGAAAAATAACTATTTTTCTGTCCCCCAGCTTTAATTCATATGGCGGATGTCTTAGACTTAGACCTTCTGAGAGGGCTATTTTCGATAGTAAGTATATTTCTCCATCGTTATTACCTAGAACTCCGTAAAATCTCAATCCAGATTTTGAGAACTTCTTTAGTGTAAAAGGAGCGATTATATCTCCCGCGTGAATTACCGTCGTTATAT
>JALURF010000029.1 GCA_027017165.1 Thermofilaceae archaeon | reverse complement strand
GGTCAAGAAATGCTTAAGTTACGAAACGGGTGTTCTCAGCGGCTACCCGGTACTCGAGGTTAAATTGTATAATTTGAGAATGGAAGAATTTCCTCAAACTTTGAAGATTCCCGTGGATACTGGTTTTGAAGGTTCTATAATGCTGCTTGACGAGGACTACGAGTTTTTTATAATTGGAGAGCTTCCTAGGGAAGCCTGGAGAACTTATAGAACCCTTGTAGGTCCTGTAACTATGAGAGTTGCCAGAGGATTTGCTGAAATTGACGGGAGAATGTTTGAAACCTTTATAGAATCTCCGCTAGCTGGTAAAGGTAAGAGGTTGCTTGGCAGAGAATTCCTAAATAAACTTGTAATAGTACTAGACGGACCAAAAGAGTTATGCTGTACTCTCTAGTTTATTTTAGTATTTTGCTGTGCAGAATTCCATTTATTAAGCGATTTTAATTAATTTAGGAGGGCGGTGCCTCTGACTGAAAGATTCATTATAAAAGCTTCAAAGGAAAAGGAGAAGTTCAGCCGTGAGAAGCTTTTGGAAAGTCTTTTGAGAGCTAGAGTACGCTATGGTTTGGCTGTAAAGGTTGTAGAAGAAGTTTCAAGTAGAGTTAGAAGCGGCGTCAGCACTAGAGAGATTTACCGCATAGTAGTGAACACTCTTTTGGAGGAAGATGTCACAGCTGCGAATAGGTATCGGTTAAAAGAATCTATAATGTTGCTGGGACCACAAGGCTATCCTTTCGAAGAATATTTCGCCCAACTTCTCAAGATGTACGGCTATCACGTAGAGACAAATCAGTTGATTAGAGGTGAATGTGTAGTTCATGAAGTTGATATCGTCGCCGTTAAAGATGGCGTGAGGTATATGGTTGAGTGTAAATACCATAATTCTCCCGGCATCTACGTTGATTTGAAAACTGCACTGTACGTTTATGCTAGATTTTTAGATTTAAAGAAGAAATTTGATAAGGCGTGGTTGGCGACTAATACTAAGTTTACGAAAGAAGCTCTCAAATACTCGAACTGTGTCGGGGTTAAGCTCACTGGGTGGCGGTATCCGCGTGAATATGGGTTAGAGAAGATGGTCGAGGAGAAGAAGCTCTATCCTGTGACCGCTCTCTTCTCGTTGAACGACCACGCTATTCGGAAATTATTAGAGGCGGGCGTGGTGCTCGCAAAAGATCTGACGCTTTTAGAACCTGAAGATCTACATCATTTGGCTGGCGTTCCGCTCGATAGAGCGGTGGCTGCAATAAAGGAGGCTAAGAGGTTGGCTAAATAACTACAGGACCATTTTATAGGAGTAGGAGTTATTCTCTAATGTATGTCTGAAGTGTTTGTAGCTGAGTCCACGGGCACGGGTATAGGAGTTGGGAAGGTTTTAAGGCTGATGGATGTTCTCGAGGATGCCCGTAGAGCAAAGAACATAGTAGTAAAGGTGAATTTCGTCTCTGCGCGTACTTTGTTAAGCGCTACTCCTGTCGAGGCTGTAGAGGAGTATTTGAGGTATTTAGGCGGTTGCTGTAAGGTTGTAATAGCGGAGGCTCCCGCCGTGGGAGGTAGTTTTAGAGATGCTCTCGAAAGATTCGGCTATACCCGCTTGGCGGATTACGGTGTGGAGTTTCTCGATTTGAGCGGTGATGATTATGAAGAATTCTATGTGTGGGGGCGAAATTTAAAGAGAGATATAAAGATTAGAGTTTCGAAGACTATGCTTGAATGCGATTACTTAGTGTCGATTGTTAGGCCGAAAACTCATGACACTGTAGTTGCCACTTTGTCGATTAAAAATGTTGTTGTAGGCGCTATTCTGCCTTGGGACAGGTCTAAGATACATCAGGGGTATAAGGCGATAAACCTTTCTTTAGCCTATTTAGCCACGCGTTTAATGCCTAAACTCGCCCTGGTAGATGGGTATGTCGGTATGGAAGGCAATGGGCCCATCGGCGGTACGCCGATTAAGTTGGGCTTAGCTCTGGGCGGGCGAAATCCTCTTACAGTAGATGCCGCGACGGCTGTCTTGATGGGCTTTGATCCGCGTGATATCGGATATCTCAACTACTTATCGGAGTGGGGATATGGGCGCATAGACCCTGAGGAGATTAAGGTAGTCGGAGTTGAAGATTGGCTGAGGTATCGAAAGAGGTTTAAGCCTCACAGCACGTATAGGTATCAGCTTAATTGGCGACTTACATCTGAGGAAAAGAAAAGAGTAGAAGAGGAATTGTACGATTTAGGGATTCGACGATAGATTTCTAGCTAGTTCAAATCACTTTTATACCAGAATATGTTTTGGTGTTGAGATGATACGATGCCGGGCGTTAAAATAGCAATTATAGGCGCTGGTAGCGTCGCCTGGTCTGCGAAAATTATTCGCGATTTATGCGTTACTCCAGAGCTATACGGCAGTCGAATAGTCTTAGTGGATATTGATAGGGAGAGGTTGGATTTGGCTTACGGCTTTGCTACTAGATATGCCTCCGAGGTTAAGGCTGATTTAAAGATCGAGAAGACCATGGATAGGCGGAAAGCCCTAGTTGATGCCGATTTCGTCGTAAATATGGCTATGGCGATGGGACACGGCTACTACGAAAAGATGCGGATGATATCGGAGAAGTATGGCTATTATAGAGGGATTAACAGCGTTGAGTGGAATATGGTCTCCGACTATCATACGGTATGGGGCTACTACCAGTTTAAACTCGTCATGAGCATCGTGAGAGATATCGAGGAAGCATGTCCAGACGCATGGCTTATCGAGTTGGCGAATCCCGTCTTCGAGATCACCACGCTAGTAGGCAGGGAGAGCAAGGTAAAGGTTATCGGGCTTTGCCACGGTCATCTAGGCTGTAAAGATATAGCTAGAGTCCTAGGTTTAAATTTCGAAGAGGCAGAGTTCGAGGCTATAGGCTTTAACCACACGATATGGTTGACCAAGTTCCGCTATAAGGGAGAGGACGCTTATCCGCTCCTCGACGAGTGGATTGAAAAAAACGCTGAAGATTATTGGAGACATTGGCGTAGAGAGCAGAAAGACCCGTTTGATGTCCAGATGTCACCCGCTGCCGTCGATATGTACAAGGTGTATGGACTTTTCCCGGTAGGCGACACTGTTAGAAACGGCACTTGGAAATATCACTGGAATTTAGAAACTAAGAAAAAGTGGTTCGGTCCTCTCGGCGGTCCCGACTCAGAGATCGGATGGACCATCTATTTGAAAGGTCATATTAGGGAAATTGAAAAAATAAAGGATGCCCTGAAAAAGTCTCTACCGTTGACGAGTTTATATCCTCCCGAGAGGAGCGATGAAGAAGTGGTGCCTGTAATAAACTCTATAGCTAACAATGAGGAAAGCATTCGACAAGTAAATGTGCCCAATAGAGGAGCTATCGCTGGTATACCGAATGACGTCACTGTGGAGATTCCAGCTAGAGTGGATGGTGGGGGAGTTCATAGAATAACCGGGAAGCGCCTGCCTGAGAGAATAATGAAATATGTCATTTATCCAAGGATGATGAGAATGGAGTGGGCGCTCGAGGCTTTTCTAGAAGGAGGGAGAGATCTGCTTTTCGAGTGGTTGATAACGGATCCTAGAACTAAATCTCCTCAACACGTAGATGAAGTTATAAACGCTCTCTTATCCATACCTGAGAATAGAGAAATGGCCAGACACTTTAATTGATATTACCGAAGTCGTTTCACTTATGTAACCAGTAAATACAAAATTATAAAGTAGAGGTTTAGTAGGAATTCATGTAGGATATATCTCGTTACATATAGTTTGAAGTTTGTTCTCTACACAACACGTTGCAGTACCGTAACAATATAATTGAGTTAGAACATATTGAGTAGTGAAACATATGGCGTCTAGAAGTAGATGGAGGCTTATCCTCGTAGCTGTTATTTTCAACCTATTATTCGAGTATTCCATGAGAGGGGTAAACGATCTGCTAGCTCACCCGGTTCTCTTTCTATTTCTCTTTGGAGTATATTTTGCCTATTTTACGATGCTAGAGGATTTAATTGCGAGGTATAGGCTTGGAGATTATCATCTAATAAGTCTTGGATTCTTTTTCGGCTTAGTCGCTGGGTTGATCTTGCCGAGCGGATTTTTCACTCCTCCTCTCTTTTTGGGGGTAAACTGGGGCAATATGCTCTTCATAAACCTGGTGTGGTGGGGTATTCTTCAAGGAGTTCTGACTTTCTATATCGCAAATCGTGTAGCTCCGAGAGATTGGAACCATCAGTTGTTGTCTAAGAAGGGATGGTGTATATCGCTTCTCCTCCTAGTATCGATCTTGCTGTTATTCAGGTTAAAAGCTGTAAATATGCCGCGGGTTAGCCTTTCCGGATTTTTAACTATAATTTCGCTCTCTATATTCCTATTTTTAGTATTGAAAAAAGAATTCGAGAAAAAGAGAAAAGAATATCTCATATTTAAGCCTAGCAGATTTATGGATTTGACCGCAACATCTACTATACTCGTTTTCACATATTCTGCCCTTTTCCTAACTCATAATCAAATCATGCTCTCTATACATCGGGTAAATATGCCAGCCGTTAGACTTGTCTCGATATGGTCGATAATAGTAGCTACTATGGTAACGACTTATAGACTATATCGGAGAAAACCTATACCAATTTAATTAGCTAGAAAATAAAGGATGCTATGTAGAAAATTTTGAAACATAGAGAAGATAGCGTCAGAGTAAGGCTAGAGCTCGTTTCTAGCAAACTATTGAGATTATTTTGTAAATTATCCCCTCACCAGAGGCATGGTCATGCATCGAGGCCCTCCTCTTCCTCGGATTAGCTCAGAGCTTGGGATCTCTATGACGTTTCTCTCTCCTAAAATTTCTCTAAGTACTTCGTTAGTTTTCTTGTTGCGGTCGTAGGTTATGACTACGCCGGGGCGCACGGCTAGGGTATTTGTTCCGTTACTCCACTGTTCTCTCTCGACAGCTACTCCATTTCCTCCGCCAGTTAGTACGGTGGTAAAGCTTCCCAGTTCTTCTCTTAAGACTCTTAGAAAACCTATATTCGGATTCTCGTTAATGATTTCTGAGCCGTTTTTCCCTTTATACACCGTAACTCTGGCTTTTTCCTTTAAAACTTCTGGATATACTACGACGACATCTTCATCTATGATCGTAAAGACGGTATCTAGGTGGAGGCATATCCTAGTAGGAGGCACTTTAACCTCGTATACTCTATCCACTGGTGTATTCTCGAGTAAACGCTCAGCCACGTATTCTATCGTACGATGATTTGTCCTTTCACCCCGCCCTATAGCAACCGCCGACTCGTTTATTACCACTATATCCCCTCCTTCGATTGCGAATTCTCCATTTCCATCCTTTATATTGTCAAAGAATACGGGGTTCTCACGGAATATTGGATGGTGAATGAAAATGTATCGCATTAAGAGACTTTCTCGCGTCCTCACTCTGTAGAACATTTTTGTGCATATAACCCCATTATGGATTACAGCGCCTATATCTCTTGTAAAGTATAGATTTGGGAGCGGCGGGATTAAGAAATATTTTCCACAACTACTCCCTCCACCTAATTTCTTTAATTCGGGCTGTGCCAACCCCGTAATTAACAGATCGGCTAAAGCTTCTGCATCGAGATCTACCAATAAGTCGGGATTTATTTTGCAACATCTATGCAGTTTTAAGGTTTTGTAGACTATTTCTTTTTTAACGTCTTCTATTTTTAATACGTCGACTAGTAAATCCCTGAAGTAATATACAGAAGCCCCTTGTTCTTTTAGGATTTTCACAAAGTAGTCGTGTTCTTCCTGTAGCTTATCTAAGAAGGGGATGTCGTCGAACAAGAAATCTCTCACATTTGACGGAGTTAGACATTCTATTTCAGAACCCGGTCTATGAACTAGCACTGCCCGCAATCTTTCGTATTCTGAACATATTCTTAACCGTAATCGCAATCGAACACCTGCCAGCGACTTTACATTACATCATAAAGCCAACGTTTTAAACTTTACCTATTTCTAGTTTTTCGATACATTTTTCT
>JALURF010000028.1:1896-6047 GCA_027017165.1 Thermofilaceae archaeon | reverse complement strand
ATTAGCCTTTCTCCCTTAACTCTTTCGGTATGGGGTAATCGTTGTAATCTACTATTTTACCGTCTTTATCTACTTTAAATAGCATCGAGGTTGCCGTATAGTACCAGTATTCACCGTCAAAAGCTAGTCCCTGAATGAAGAGAGATGGCACAATCTCCACATACCCTACCACCGAGTCTTCTAAAGCCGTTATTTCCGCCGTGGTGATCGCGCCGTCAGAGCGTAGTATAAGTCTATACCAGTAGCCTACGTGTACGAGTAAAGAGTTATTAGCTATTAAATCGTCGTCCTTGTAGAGATAGATGCCTGGCTTAGGCTTCGGCCCGCTACAGGCATATATCTTTAAGACAGTGTTGCCCAAGTCTATTTCGAGGCTCGGCGTGATCGCCGTGTACTTCTCCAGCTTAAAATCAAGCGTAAATTCGTATTTTTCAATTTTATCTTCTAGTTTTAGAGAGTATTCCTCTCCCTTCTCCAGTTCTAGAATTTCCTGGCTTTGAACTAGTAGAGGCATGAATAAGATAGATAAGAGTAATAACGCGATTGATTTCGAGTGTATACGTGAAAACATATTAATCATTTTGAATTTTCCCTGTACTTTTATAAATTTAGCCCAGCAAATCACGTTTTAGTCGTTAAAAAACAAGGCGTTATACTCGTTTGATTACGTTTTATAGTTCGACAAACTTAAAACTGTGTATGTAGAAAATAAATTGTGAACACTATAGGCTTTCACTATGTGATAGAGGCTTCGGGATGCGACCCTAAAATACTGACGGACGCCAACGCCCTCAAGAAGATACTGCTGGAAGCCGCTAAAGTCGGGGAAATGGATGTTAGATCTACATATTTCTATAGATTTACGCCGCAGGGAGTTAGCGGAATGGTTATAGTATCAGAGTCCCACATATCCATACACACTTGGCCCGAGAAGGGCTATGCCGCCATAGATGTCTATACTTGCGATACGAATTCTAAACCCGAGAAAACAGTCAATTACATACTGGAGAAGATTAAGGCAGAGTATGCCCATATAACCGAGATAGAACGGGGGATTGAAGACGAGGATGGGACGTATACTCATACGATACTATCGTGGGATGAGGCTCCTCAAGAAGAGAATTAACAATAACTAAGAGTATTTATTTAGCTTCGATAAATTCACAACTCTCCAGCTTCCATCGCGGCGACTATAGGAACTTAAAGCTGACTACAAGGTTACTGCGTAGAGATCATCGATTTTTCTCATTTTAGGTATTATATTGTATACGTTTACCCTACAACAGTACTCCACGTCCGCCCCGTATCCTAGCTTAGATACTAACGTGGCCGATTTCGACTTGGAGACTATAGAGTAGATATTGTTTCTATATGCTCGGAAAATCAGTTTAGCCGCTAAAGCCTGGTCAGTTAACTCTACTTTATCTGGGAAGTAGCTGATTACTCCTCCAGCGCAAAGAAAATCCTCTAACGCAAATTCTCGACCCAAGAATCCAGCTAAAGCTATGGTTACATCCTTTCCTAAGTTTAATGCTCGTTTAAACACGTATTCCCCTACAGCTTTGATATTAAGGAAAGAGGCTATGTAAACTTCATCACACCCTTTTAAAGCGTGTAGAACTTGAGTGCCGGAAGAAGTTCTATAGATTATAACTTTCCCCTTAACGTTGGCTTGATGGAGCTTTAAAGGCGATGGTCCCAAATCGAAACCTTCAATTCTCTCTCCTTTAGACTCTCCGGCAAGCAAAGAGTTCAATATTTTATCTTTTAAAATGCGAGCCTCTTCGATTTTAGAGACGGGTACTATGTATTTAACACCACGAGCTAACGCTTCAACGATAAAACAGGAAGCCCTAATTGCATCTATCACTACCGCGATATTCTCTTTCTTAGCTATTTTGCTGGCTCCTGAAGAATACCATGTTATATCTACTTTCATACTATTAACGAACTTTAACTGAGAAGATAAAAATATTGGTTAAACTCGAGCTTCTCCTAAAAGCAGTGTTTTCAACTAATTTCCATAGAGCTTACCGGACTTCTCCTTAAACTCGACCTTCCGGTGGGTATTTCGAATACACTGATAATAATGGTAGTCATGGCTTCCGCAGCTGTGCATGCTCTACGGTGTTTCAGAAGACCTGCATATGGATAATTTAGAGACTTGAGATTTAAATAAAATAATACTATATTGAATATAATACCTAGCGTATTGATAGTAGCTGTTATAGTCGCCGTTATAGCTCTAGTTTTGGCTTATTATAAGCCGGAAATCTCTCTCCTACTATATCTAATACCGCTGTTTTTCGTGTTTTTAGCCTTCTCGGTTAAAGGCGGGGGTTTTGTAGGAGCTATACTCGTGATAGTATTCCTGCTCTTGGGCTTGGCTCTAGCCGTAGCCGTGACTGTTGGGATAATCGTGGCTTTAATTTTGAGGAAGATTAAGAAGAAATAGTTTAAATTAGTGAAAGAGATATATTTTCGGGTTTGCACATGCTCCCGACAGAATATGCCCGAAAGCTTTTAGAAGAGTTGGAGAGAATAGGAGATAGTTTAGAGAAGATAGAGCGACAATTAGAGGAGATAAATTATAACTTGAAACAGTTGCAATCTCGCTAAAGGCGGCGGATCAAGGTTATAGGACGGCTTACCCGTTCCACGCCATCGATAGGCTCCTCTAGATTCCAGTTATTCCACCAGCCGATAAACTCGAATTTCCCCGATTTCTCTAAAAGCAATAAAAACTCCTGAGGGAAAATAACTCTAGAGACCTCAATGGTCTCCAAATACAAGTTCTTCCCGTGATCATTAACATTTACGGCAATTTTATTTCTACATAGCTGAGCGGCTCGATTTACAATTTCGCTGGTAAACAGGACTTCGATTTTAACTCCTTGTTCTTCAATAGTCCAACTTTGAGGTTCTAATGCTTCGCCCCACTGGAAGTTTATACACCAGTCGAGTAGGTAAAGCCCGCCCGGTTTCAAGGCTTTAGCGACGGAGTTCAAGTGATTTAAGATGTCCTCTGTCGTCTTTACGTAAAGTGAGCCCAGCATCGTAAAAGCAAAATCCACTGGTTTTCCCAAGGCGAAGTTTTTCATATCCGCTTTTACGAAAATCGCCTTAATCCCTATGGCTCTAGCTTTCCTCCCGGCGTAGTCGAGCATAGACTTATTTATATCTAAGCCTACGTACTCATATCCCCTCCGGGCGAATTCCTCTAGGTGAGGCGCCGGTCCACAGGCTAAGTCTAGAACCCGGCGGACGGGAATTTTAGAGAAACAGCGTATGCACTCTTCCATGACATCTACTTCTTTTCTAATATCTCTATACGAGAAGGCTATTTCATAATATCTAGGATAATCGTAGAGATTTAGAGGTTCAGCGTCACTCCGCATCGAAATTTCATATTTCAAGCCTTCACTTATCCTTTATATATAGTATAAAATTGGCTTACCGTGTTGCTCATCCGGGAGTTCTCCAAAACGTCTAGCTCCAAATTTCCCGTAGAAACCCGCTACAGTTTCTCCTTGTTTAACCGCGAAGCATATCTTCGTATAGCCTATTTTCCTCGCTCTCTCGATAAGAGTTCTTATTAGCTCAGTACCTATACCTCTGCCCCTATATTCCCTCTTGACAGCGATGGCTTCTAGCCAGTCATTCCAGCTAAACCACCATCGGAAAAGAAGAAAACCCACGATCTCTCCATTCTTCTCCGCTACTAGAACTATTCCCGCCTTCTTCTCTATAATATTCTAGCCACGACACTTTTAAACATTCTCTTGGCTTCCTCTAAACTTCCATACTCCTCCCAGAAAGCCTCTACTACTATATCGATCATAGTTTAAACGTCCTCAGGTACAGCGTCTCTTATCTTTAAACCAGACATCCCCGCCATGGGTGAATCCCTAGTCTGTACTCCATACGAATTTTATATTTTATAAGTAATAGACTGTAGAATCCTAAATTTAGAGAAGATCAAGGCTTTACACTTTATCATTTAGCCAGTTTAATTAAATTGAAAGCGGCCGCGATGAAGAGAAGACCTACAGCTAGCGCTCCTAATCCTCCGAGTATCTTCCACGGTATCTGAATGTTGAAGAGGAGAACTAAGCCAGCAGTTATAAATAATATCCCGACTAGTCCTAGGA
>JALURF010000028.1:0-1886 GCA_027017165.1 Thermofilaceae archaeon | reverse complement strand
GTCCTAGGATTAACGAACCAGCCAGAGGGCTTATAACCGCCGTTTTTTCCGCTTTAAACTCCTTATATCTTGCTCTTATAAAGGCCATCGCCAAGAAGCCAGCCCCCATCCCTATGGCCCGCCGACGTCTGGTCTATTAAAAAATAGGCCAATTCCAGCTCCTATAAACATTAATGCTACGAAGAGGAGCCCCGATACTCTATCTTCTTCCGCCATAGTATCACCATTAAAATAGTCTTTAAATTCCTTTATCTTTATTACTCTTTTGAGATGACCCTATTCACTTGAATTATAAATTATAATTGCGTCATCTTTTTAAAGAATAAAGCAAATATTATCGGGGATTAAGATGAGTCATCCCAAACTCGCCGAACTGTACGAGTTTATAATAAAAGTGGTAGATCAGCGTATAAGCGAGGTAAAGGTAACCAGAGCAGACTTCAGTAGAGTAGAGGAGGCATTAAAGAGATTAACCGAAGCCCAGCATAAAACGGAGGAAAAATTAGCGGAATTGATAGAGGCTCAGCGGAAAACGGAAGAGCGGGTAGCAGGACTTGAAGAGCATACAGCTAGACTGGAGAAAGCGATCGCAGACCTAGCGGAGGCTCAGCGGAAAACGGAAGAGCGGGTAGCAGGACTTGAAGAGCATACAGCTAGACTGGAGAAAGCGATCGCAGACCTAGCGGAGGCTCAGCGGAAAACGGAAGAGCGGGTAGAGGAATTAGCTAAAGCTCAGATAGAGACTGAAGAAGCCTTAGCTAGTTTGGCGAGGGTTGTCAGGGAGCAGAATGTTAAAATTGATAGGTTATCGGACGTTATAGGTTTCGGGCTTGAAGATATTGCTAGAGTTGTTCTCCCGGGTTGGCTTTACAGGCATTTAGGCGTTGAAGTGGAAGATCTTAGACGCGAGTTTTTTGAGATAGATCGGCTGCGAGTCGAAGTTAATCTTTACGGCGAGGGCAGGGTTAAAGGCGAACCCGTAGTGGTGGTCGCAGAGTGTAAATCTAGGATTTATGAGAGAGATGTAGAGAAGTTTTTTGAGAAAGTTTACGAGCCGGTGTCTAAGATTAAAGATGTAGAGGTTGTAGGGGTGTTGTTTGGATTTCTCATTTATCCTGAAGCTAGGGAGAAAGCAAAGAAACTAGGTATACATGTGGTCGCCTCTTATGAGAGATAGCGTTATGAAAGCTCAAGTACTGCCGCGCTTTTAGGCGGCATTATCAACATATCTCCATCTACTCTAGGCCTCCCCCATATTTTCTCGCCCATCATAGCGGTTTTAACTATGTGATAGGAATGGTTTATTAGGAATAGAATACTCGGCTTCCCTCTTTTAACCCAGTATTCAACTTGAATAGCTGGCGAAGCAGGGCTATAAAATGGTTTTAAACCGGCATTCCCCGCTAGAAATCCGTAGATTTTATAGGCATTCCCCGTATCCTGTAATGAGTACAGGTAGAGCTCTATAGGATAAGCCATTAAGAAGGTCGAGCCTTTACCCCTCCTAGCTCTAAAGAAGATCTCTTCTTCCAGAACCTCCGCATCCACTTGAGTAAAACCGGTACTTCCAACATCCTCCCTCGAGGCCGGAATGACTATTCTATCCGTCTCCATTTTTAGCGTTATTTCACTTTTGTAAACTCCTCTCAAACCGGCCTTCAGTGATGGCCTAACTCCGAATAATTCCTCCCATAGGTGAGTTGAAGATACGTGGGGATTTGCTAAATACCGGGCGTGAGAGTAGTAAAGCGCCGCTCCCTCCTCCACTAATTTAAGCAAGTTACGCCAAGTAGAGGTTAAGAGACGGGGCAGGCTGGAGGCTATAAAAAGCCTCCCCCCTTCAAGTTTCTCCTCTCTGGTAAATGTTACGTTCAAGCCGTTCTGTT
>JALURF010000027.1 GCA_027017165.1 Thermofilaceae archaeon | reverse complement strand
ATGTAACTATAGGCTTCTCGACCCTCAAGCCATACGACGTTTATACTTGAAACGTTTACGAAATCAGAGGCTATGAGCCAGAAGCCTCCCATTATCAGGACGAGAATTGGATAGGCTATCGCGGCTATAATTCCCAGTAAGGGGAAAAACGAAAGAGCTAAGATCACTACTCCAGCCCAGCCGATTATAAACTCCAGGGCTAGAACGGCTAAAGCTGTCAGTAAGGATAGCCAGAACCAGCGCCTAACCGGGTACGGGAACACCGTAGCCACCTAGAAGTTTATACATTTAGTGAAATAAAAATATCCCGTAAATGTCCGGGCGCTCTTTCATCCGGACCCGTTACGGGTCTGTCGGAGCGCGATCCTGCCGGCAGTATATATTACCCTAGAACTTATTTTTAATATTTACTTTTCCGTCTGTAATCTTAGATTCCAGTATTGAGGCAATTATATTTAGAAAATGGAGAATTCAAGAAAATGTTATTGTCTGTTTTGCGTATTTTTTCCTAAAAATATTTAAATACTCGATATACAAAACTTTCATTCGATTAACATGACAGCAGGAGTACCTCCGCCTCCTCCACCGCCTCCCGCGGAGGGGGAGGTTACGGATGAAAGCAAGCTTTTTGGCTTAATAGCGTGGCTACTTGGAATAATAGGCGCCATCATAGCGATAGTATTAAAGAAAGATGACAAATTCGTAATGTTTCACGCTAAGCAATCTCTAACGCTATGGATTGGAGTGATTATTATATACATAGCAGTCGCTATACTAAGCTTCGTGCTCTCATTTATGAGACTAGGAATACTCTCACTATTCTTATGGCTGATACAAGCCCTGATTGGACTCGGCGCGTTATTGATGCTGATCTTCGGGGCTCTTAAAGCCTATGGAGGAGAGTGGTGGAAAGCTCCTATAATAGGCGATATTGCGGAGAAAATACCCCTATAATTTTTTATATCCTCTCTAGTTAACATAATATACCCTTCCATCTTCTATCCTTTCATGAATAACCCGGACAAAGCTCTCGCAGGCGTATGCGGCTTATACTGCGGCTGTTGCCCTATTTATAGAGCCTACAAAGATGGCTATGAGAATTTTTTAAAAGTTATTGCTACCGCTGTAGGAGTCGATAAAGTCTCTTGTGAAGGGTGTAGATCTGGAAAGTGTTGGAGGAGAAATTGCTTCTTTAGAGAATGCGCGTACGGGAGAGGATTAGATTTTTGTTTCGAATGCCCCGAGTATCCGTGTAACCGTCTCCTAGAATTCTCAGAAATGGTTTCTCATAGGCAGGTTATATTTGAAAACGCTGAGCGAATTCAAGAGATGGGATGGGAGAAATGGTTGGAAGAGGAGGATATTAGGTGGAGATGTCCTTACTGTGGAAGTAGAATATCTTATTATAATGTTAAGTGTCCGTCTTGTGGAGGTAGGCTAAACAGGGTGTAATTGTTTATACATTTTTAAGGACCAGATATAGCCTCTCTGAACCCAGATGGGAAGCCTGCCAGCTTTTACGAAACCATATTTTTCGTAAAGATTTAAAGCCGGAAGGTTATTCTCGAAAACTTCTAGAGTCAGCGTCCGGGCGTGAAGCCTTTTAGCCAGTAGTAATAATTCCTTCATGAGCTTAGAGCCTACGCCTATTCCCTGATACTCCGCGGCTACGAACAACGCTACAGAATAAGCATTGGATAAGACATCTCCTATAGGCCTCCTAGCTAGGGGCTCGAGGCTCGCCATTCCTACAACTCTACCATTGGAGGCATCTTGAGCCACGAGCGGATAGAGCTTTCCTTCAAAAACCATTTTTACTATTCTATCTTTATCCCACCATACTAATCCCTCGTAGAAGCCGCTCCCCAGTGTCGCGAAGACGTTTACGTGATTAAGCGCCCATTCCAGCTCTTCTAAATCTCCCAGTCTCAATCCTCTAACCACAATCCTAGCGTCTTTCTTCTTCTCAACTTTTAAAGTTTCATAAAGCTCCTCATTCACGTATTCCCTCTCTATTTTGAAATCATATTCCTCCGTCAAGTCGTAGTAGTAATAGATTAGATCATATAATTCTCCCCGCAGACAGGCGATCCTTGGAATAGTAGCGGCTTTTCTAAAACCGAGTTCTGGGAGCCATGCGCATTCATCAGCGTAGGAGAAGACGTGAGTTCTAATGTACATGGCCTCCATCGTTAAAGCCGTTTCCCTTACATACTGAAAAGCTTCTTCTAATGCTTCTCTATTCTGGGCGTACATCCTAACTCTTAAAGTAGCTAAGCCCTTCCCCCTCCCCCTGCTTATGGCGAAGAGAGATTCTATGCCGGTTCTGCCTAAGATGATAAAGGTTCTATCTGGAGGGAAATAGTTAAAGAAGGATTTTCTAGATAAGGGAAGTACCGTACCCAGCTTCTCAACTTGTTTATTTATAAAATTCAAAACCACGTCTAAGTTCCTATCTGAAACTTGGGCTATTCTGCCCAAACAAACACCAAGCTATATTTCTCTAAAAAGCTTATCTATCTTCCTCAGCAACGCTCTCTCATTCATATTCTTGGGGGAACGGACGTACCAGGCGACTTCTCTTCTAGCCTTATACTCTATATAATCCTCTATTATCCCTATTAGTTTTCTAGCGAATCTCACTGCTTTAACCACGGTAGTGTCGAGCGGCAATTTGTACTCGAAGCTCATGTTGAAGTAATCGTCGTCCCAGTAGAGATCGTCTAGCTTAAACTCATCTTCTCCTAGGTCGTCGAAGGATACGTAGGCGTGTCTAGTTATAAAACCCTGTCTCTCCAGTTTAGCCATTACACGGTCTAGAGCTGAGACGTATACGTCTAGGCTTATAGGCCTGCTCCAGTACTTTTTCCTATCCATTATGTCTATAATGCTTATACCCCTACCCACTAAGACCTCGTAGCTGAAGAGATTGCCGTAGTTTAAGGCGTAGACGATCCTATTTTTAACGTCGAGAACAGGTTCTATGAAAACGTTTTGAGGTATTTCGCTCAATTTAACTCTGCGTAAAAGGCGTATAGGTATATGGACGACGTCTCCATCTCCCTCGAATACGTGACCCCTAAACTCTAATTTTTCGACTTCCCCATATTCGTTAAACAATACCCTGAATTTTCCGTAGGACAGCATGTGCTTATCCAAGCGACCACCTTTCACACATTAAGTTTAATAAACATATATAAGCAGTACGCTAAGAACACCAAAAATTTATACTCGTCGCGAATTCAATAGCAGTGGTGTCGAATTGAAGCTAGGCGTTATCTCCGTCGACTGGGAGTCTATAATAGATGAAGCCAAGATGGTGGGAGTTGGCTATAGATTTAACGTTTTAAAACCCGTAGAAAGAGCTGTTGCAGCCGGGTTTAAACATATAGAATTAGAGCTAGATACTTTTTACGTAATCCCTAACTCCTTTACCACTGAAGTACGGAGAAAACTGCTTCAGCTTAAAGATGAAGAAGGAGTAAGCTTTACAGCACACCTACCCATATGGTCCACAGATCTCTCCTGGCTTAACGAACACATACGGCGGGCGTCAATATCGACAATAGTGGAGTCTATTAAGATGACCGAGTTTCTAGAGCCCCTGTACTACGTGATACACGCAACCGGCGATCAAGCATCAAAGATATACAGAGAGCTGAAGGGAAAGAAAGAAGTCGAATTCCTCCTCCTACCCTTATTAAAAAGAGCAGAAAAAAGCCTCGAGGAAGTAATATCTAAAACAGAGATAGACCCCAGAAGATTAGCTTGCGAAACAGTCGAATTCCCGCTAAGCCTTACCCTAGAACTAGTCGAGGAATACGATACATCCTTTCTAGTAGATACAGGACACGTCCTCTCGGGACAAATGGAGACTACCGACGTTTTCAAAGTGGTGGAAAAGGTTAGAGATAGACTCGTGGGCTTCCACCTCCACGACGGATATCATAGAGTAGTAAATGGGGAGGTCATACGGAAGGATCACCTACCTCTGGGCAACGGAGACCTCCCCGTAAAGGAGTTCTTTCAGCTTCTACTAGATTACAACTTTAGCGGACCGATAGTTTTCGAACTATCTTTAAGAGAGGCCATCGAATCCTTAGAATATCTAAGGAAAAACCTGAAATTCGAAATTTTAATCTAATACCCATGCTATAAAGTAATAGGTGATGACCAAAAGTTCTGAACAGTGATGATTGATGACACAGCTGAATGACCAATATACCTCTAGCTTCACTGACTTTCACTGATTTTCTTTATTTTTATTTTATCGCCTAGATTGGCGGAGATTGTCTTTGCTGCGCTGCCTTTGAAAATGCACAGTTCTAGGAGGTTTTCACTGTCTACTACTAATCCGACTTCGCCTTTTTCGATATTGCTGAAGGTTTTAACCAATCGTAGCTCGTATTTTACCACTCCCACATAGACTTCTAGGATATCGCCAGCGGAAATATCGAGGCCTTCTAGCTGTTCTCTCCCGATGTTAGTTATAACGTTTCCGTAGCCGTCTATGTGTATTATCTCCCCTCTTATACTCCCGTCTTTTACACGGGATTTCTCGATAGAAAGAATTAAATGACTATCTAACGGTACTCCCATTTCTTCCGGCTTTACGCCGCAGGCTAAGAAAGCTGGTACGGGGGCGAAAATATCTCTTCCATGAAAAGTAGACGACATATTTTCCAGCATGAAATCTTTATTAACGATTTCGAAAACTTTCTCTATGTGATCGTCTCTAGCCGCGATTGATAAGACGCCGTTGTCCGGTCCTACGAATAGGTAATTTCTAGTTTTTATGATTAAAGCCTTAGTTTCAGTGCCTACCTCTGGGTACACGGTTACGCTGTGGATAGTGTTCTTTGGGAAGTATTTATAGGCGAAGTATAGGATATGGGATGCCATCTTCACGTTAAACTTTGGAATATTATGCGTAATATCAATTACAAACGCCTCTGGACATATACCATATATAACGCCTTTAAGAACAGCTACATAGTGATCGTCTAAGCCGAAATCCGTCAACAGAGTTATAAAATTTTTCAATACGCGCTACCATGTATATTACCATGTTCTCATATAAATAAGGAGCGGTTTTCAAGTATTAAGAATACTTGGCGACTTTATAATTATGCTTATTTAGCACCGTACATGTAATGCTTATATGGTATGACTTATAGTTATACTTAGTGTAACTTATGGTTAGAATTAGGGTAAAGGTTGGTCCTAAAGGACAGATAGTTATTCCTAAAGTATTTAGAGAAGCTTATAGAATTAGAGAAGGCGGATATGTCATAGTTGAACCTAGGGATGATGGACTCCTTATAAGGGGTGTTGAAGATCCGGAAAAAGTAATAGAATGGATTAGAGAAAGAAGAAAGAAGGTTAAAAGTCTTTTAGGCAGACTTGGCGATCTTTCAACAGTCGACCTTGAGGAGGAGTTTGAGTCTTGAAGATATTCGTAGATGCAAGTCTAATAATTTATTTAAACATTAAATTACTGGAAAAGGAAGCTAAGACAATCGAGGATTTTTATCACAACCTTCTTAGAGAAGAACTGTATACTAACGTGCTGGTGCTCGATGAGGCCATATACGTATCAAAGAAAAAATACGGAGTATCAGTTAAGGAAACATTAGAATTGATAGACAGGGCAATACTCCCTTACGTGGATATATTACCGTTAACTATAGGAGAGTACTTAAAAGCTAAAGAATATCTTTTGAAATATAACTTAAATCCTTCAGATGCGCTACATTTAGCAACTATGGACAATTTTAAAATAGGAGCTATAGCGACAGAGGATAAAGATTTCGATAAAACTCATGCAAAAAGGATATGGATTAACGTATAAGAGCGGGCACATCTATAATTGAATTAAGCCTGGAGTGAAAGTTATGGATAACCTTAGCTTCAGTATTTTTAAATACAGGGTAGTGAATTAGTATTTGATGATTGGAAATCTTGCTTTAACCGAGTTAGTTTTAGTGCTGATTCTTGGATTAAATGTTTTAGTTACGCTGGCTTTAGCTTTCTGGGTTTATAGGGATGCGGAGAAAAGAGGCTTAAACGGTTTTCTATG
>JALURF010000026.1 GCA_027017165.1 Thermofilaceae archaeon | reverse complement strand
CTTCGAGGCAAGGGATGAGTTCGCTTGACACGTCTAATTTATCAGCTATATTCTTAGTCCTATCGTATATCTCGGGTATAAATTCAAGCACATACTTAACCTCTCGACTCATCTCTAGCAACCTTAGGCCACATGAGGCCACAATAGCTTAGGCCACAATAGCTCCGATAACCCCTCTTTCCTTTTCCTATTCTTCTTCATTAAAAGGATGAAGAAGAAGGCAGAGCGGTGTCTTTTGTAGAGCTTTTTCATCCCCTATGATGACTCTTTTCGGTATCTTGGAGGAACATTAAGAAGTAAAGAAATAAAATGAAAACTGAATATTTTTACTCCTTCACTACTATATAATATATGTTTTCTTCTACGGCTGTTCCGCCTATTTCCGGCGGCATTCGAGTTGCAACCCCCACAGCTATTGTATAGGTTCCAGGTTTTACATTTCTTCCCACCGAGATTTCAACGTTGATATCTATTGTCCGATTAGCCGGGATGTCCAGCTTGAGGTAGGGTTTGCCGTTTATACTAACTTTTAGCTCTTCCGGAAAATAATCTACGGCTTCGCCCTTTAAAGCGGCGAGCTCAACAGCTGAACAATAATCTTCCTTACTATCTTCTAGAATTGGACAGCTGTACACTACGACACCATTATAGCTTTTTAGAGAAGCAAGCTTCATTTTTAAAACTATAATTTCACCGCGCTTAACAGTTATAGTATTTTGAGAGGGTCCTATAAGTCCAGGAGTCCATATTACTTTGCCAGGGCTTTCGCCCTCAATTATCCTTCTTTTCTCTGAAGGAGGATAGCCGCTGATTATAGAAATATCCTTGGATACGTACCTACTATATCCTAGATACAAAGCATATACTATAATCGAGGAAAAAACAATTGCAAGCGCCAAGAATATAATAGCCTTCCTACCATATACCTTCATATTCCCACCTAATTGGCATCTATACCTAAGAATTTACATTTCGCATAATATGACCCCGAGTAAAAATCAACATAAGCAGAGCTCCCAGGATCGGCAGCCGCACTTCCAACAACTTTAAAGCCCACTGAATACCAGCCATAGCCAGAACCCCAGAAGGTCGTTCCAATGAATAAATTATATTTGTTAACAACTATAGGATTACCATCGAGAAGAGTATTCCACCTCACCTTTCTCCTTTTAAAAACTTTCCATGTACCCGATGTTACATCATATTCATACACTATTGTAATAGCCGTAAAATCAGCTGATGCTTCTGAGCCCGTATGCTTAAGTTTTCCATACAATCTTACGCATGAATATACATAAAGATACGTATTATCATCTGCAAATACCTGTGGAGAATTTCCCGGTGGTGGATTAATGTTAAAACCTGCCTTCGAATAAACTAATTGTGGTGGCGTTGATGGAGGATGCGCAGAAGCCAGTAACAAAATAAGCCCCGTGCTTTTGCTGGCATAGACATAATATGTCTTCCATGGATCACTGTAATACTTCCCGTTAGGGTGGTTAGTATAAACATTCGCATATGGGGGATATCTTCGATACCTAGCAGCAAGTACAGAAGGCATATAGAGCATTATGACAATTACCATAATTAGCAAAAATTTAGATATTCTATTCATCATCATTACAATATTATAACCTAGCCAATATTTAAAAATAACTATAAAAAACTATCAAACATAAATAAAATTAAAAATAAAATTCGAGAAGATAAACAAAACCTGTTTTGTAAAATTTCACTAAAATAGTCTTAGATTATATGCTCTAAATATCCAGCGGTTAAAATCACCTGATACAGAATCCCCCGC
>JALURF010000025.1 GCA_027017165.1 Thermofilaceae archaeon | reverse complement strand
GAATTATGTATTAATGTGGCAAAGATGAAGGGGTGAAAAATTCATGTTATTTATAGCGTACTGGGAGTTAAATCCAGACATAGATCCCGTTAAAATAGCTAAAAGAGTAGCTGAAATTGTTGAGAAAGGTCTGTGGCCGCCTAAGGGTGCAAAAGTGCTAGGATGGTACTTTACACCAGAACACTGGGGGATATCAATAATGGAGTATGAGAACGCTGAGACCGCAATGGAGTCTTTCAATACTTGGAGAATCGCACTGCCTGGAATATTTAAATACGTTAGAATATCTCCAGCTATGTCCACTAGGGAGACGGTATCTTTACTTTTAAAACTTGAGAAGAAACTGTAGTAACTCAATTTTTCAGAGTTGCTTACAATTTCTTCTTTTCCTACTCTGGCGTCTTCAACGGTAATTAGGCTATGCGATAATAGTAGTCAAACCACTTAAACTATATAACGAATAGCTTAAATCTTACAAAACTATAATAATTTTTAAATAAAGTGAATCAGTTATTTTAAGCAAGGTTAGGAGGGACTGGATATCTCTGATCAGACTATGCTATCTTCATCAGGACCTTTATGGTCTGCCCACCATTTAGGGCTACTTCTAGAAGCTTGGAACTGTGAAGCAGAGCTCGCTTGGCAAGCTAGAAAGCTATGGTTAAAAACTCGGGAGAATATCAGAGTAAAATTGAAAGTTGTATGGAGTAAGGAGAAACTATTTATAAAGATAGATGGGACGTTCAGCTATATATTTAACTTGGGAGTATGTCCTCGAAAGCCTGCTCAGAAGTTCCTCAGTAAAGTTGAAAGAGCTTTTTAAATGGATTTATGTCCATCTGGAGCACTCGAGAGCCTCCTATTTCTCTACATGCTTAATAGAGTTAAAGCTAAACCGCCGGAGTATCTGCAATTTACTGTTTAGTAGCTGAAATTAAGTTTAAAATTTTCTCGTGGATACTTCTATTTCCTGAAGCTATGAATTTTACTCTTTCTCCTACCTTTAACGGTTTTTTCAAAGGATTGCCATGTTCATCGGTTATTATCCCTCCGGCTTCTTCTACGATGAGCTTAGACGCTAAATGCACTATATCCGTGGTGCCTCTCAAATCGATGAACGAGTCTATAGCCCCTCTCGCTACTTCACAAACCTCTAGCGATGAACAGCCCATACGTCTCAAATCCCTAACTTGCGCTAAGAGTTTCTCTAGTTTTCTTAATAGAATGCTTAAATCCTCTACATAAGTATCCATGCCTATTATAGAATTCGCTAGCTCCGTTTCGGTGGAAGGGCGTATACGCATATTATTTAAATAAGCTCCTCCCCCTAGCGTCGCTGTATAAACGTCGTCCGTCGCGAAATTTCTCACAACGGATACTTCTAAATCTTTTAGAGTAGCGTTCGGCTTATATCTCGCAACGGCTATTGAACCTCCGTAGAAAGCTATTCCTCTAACTCCATTCTGGGAACCATCGAGAGCATTTAGTAAGATTATCGCGACGGGCTTCTCTCCCTCTCTTAGAATTCTCTCAGAGACGTGGTCTATAAGCACGGCGTTATCGGCAACTTCTCTCAAATAGTCTTCAGCTATTTCATCCGCTAAGATGTGAAGTCTCTTGCTGAGGCGTTTGAAAACTTCAAAACTTACTTTTCTCCGGACAATTCTCTCCATTCTCGGCGTTATACTGTCATCTATCAAGGCTAGAACTTCTTTGCCTATTTCAAGCCACTTACTCCTGAAACTGTCGGACATAGCTTCTACTATTGAAATCGAGTATGCGATATTAAAGATTTTACGAATTTTCTCTATTAGAAAACTCCTTTTCAGCTTTTTCAAAACAGCTCTGATATAGGCAGCTTTATACTTCCTATATCTAGATGGATCTGATCCAGCTTTCTCCATCCACATCTTTTTAAGCTCGTAATACCGCTTCGCTTCTTCTGGATTCTCTCTCAGATAATCCCGAAATAATAGTTTTTCCACATGCTCTCTACTTCCCTTAAATGTTATATGAATGTGTACGTGGTATTCTTTTCTCTCATACTTGTAGGGTCCTGAAACGAAGAATTTTTCAGAAGAAATACTCACCTGAGGATTATATCTAAATCCTCTGCTTTCTAGTAACTCAACGATTTTTCGCATATGCTCCCGTTCAGCTATTACTAAAACATCTATTATTTCCCTCCCGCCGAGCTCCGAGACGGCCGTACTACCCACGTGTTCAATCCGAACTGGATAAGGGATTATACCGAGAATAAACTCTTTTATTTCATTAAAAATTCTAGGATATTCAGGATTGTAAGACACTATTCTCAAATGAGGATCTTTCATCGAATCTGAGCTACTACCTCCGAAGATCTATTTAAGATTGTCTACGCCTCCCTATCTTCGTAATATTCATATATAGTCACGGATAGGAGTATAGCGAATTTATGAAGTTTGAAGAATTTCGCGAACAATTGCTAAAATGTAGGTATTGTAGAGAAGTGCTGGGTTTAAATATAGAGCCGAAGCCTCTTATATGGGGAGAACCAACCGCAAAAATAGTCGTTATAGGGCAGGCCCCTTCGCGGAGAGCGAGTAAATGCGGGAGACCCTTTTCTAAAAATGAACGCGAGCCGGATGCAAGCGGGAAGAAGTTCATCGAGTGGCTGGGAGTCCCGAGAGAAGTTTTCTTCAATCCTAGAATATTCTACATTACCGCGGTTGCCCACTGTTATCCAGGTAGGGGACAGGGAGGTGATGCGCCTCCACCTAAAATCTGTGCGAAGAAATGGTTGTTAAAAGAGCTTTCCTTCCTTAATCCCAAGCTCTACATAATCGTTGGGAGTTATGCTGCCAACTTTCTCTATCCTGAAAGGAAATTTACGGAACTTGTTTTTCAAGATTTAGAGTTTAAGGGTAAACCGGTCTTCGTAATTCCTCACCCATCTCCAGCGAATAAGAAATGGTTTAAAAATAACCCCGATTTCGAAAAGTCAAGATTAAAAGTTTTAAGAAAAGCTGTGAAAGAAGCTATATACGGCTAGTTCTCAAAACGTTACTTGAACTGTTTCATTACTTCATCTCTGAAAAATTCAAGAGGTTCAAGTTCTCCAGCATAGGGGAAGTAGAGGTAGATCTCCTCAACTCCGATCTCCTTAAATTTCTCAATTTTCTCTGCTATCTCCTCGGGCGTCCCTATATAGTGAGTTTTTCTCCAATCTTCATAGCTTATCCCGCCTATCTTCACTGCTTCATACTTCTCAAATTTCTCTCTAACTTCCTCCTCAGTCCGACCGATAATCACAGTTCCCACATGCGTGAGAACTATCTCTTTAAAATCTCTCCCTACATCCTTACAATGCTCTTCCAGGATTCTAGCCTTTCTAACATATTTTTCGAAATCCCCGCCTATATTCCATTTATCCGCGTATTTAGCCACAACTCTAAGAGTAAACTTCTCCCCACCACCGCCTATCAGTACCGGGGGATGCGGCTTCTGTAAGGGCTTCGGATCGTTCAAAGCGCCTTCCAGCGTGTAGTATTTTCCATTAAAGTGGACTTCGGGCTCGGTCCACATCTTCTTTATTATCTGTATAGCTTCTTCGAGCATCATAATCCTATCCTTCGCTGGAGGAAAGCTGTATCCATAGCCTTTAAACTCATGTTCATACCAACACGCTCCAATACCTAATTCAAGTCTGCCGCAGCTTATTACGTCTATAACGCTGCTTATTTTAGCGAGATAGGCAGGATTGCGATAAAGATTGCAGGTGACGAGCTGGCTAAGCCTAATCCTCTTAGTGAGAGGAGCTAACGCTGCCAACAAAGTCCAAGCTTCAAAAACGCTCCTCCCTGAAAGAGGCTCCGGCACCGTGTGGAAATGATCGTACACTACTAGGATATCAAAGCCTAATTCTTCGCTTTTAAGGGCGACTTTAACAATAGTATTCCACTGCTCCTTAGGATTCATATCTGCTGGCAGATCAAGTCTCCAACCCTGCGGGACGAAAACTCCAAATTTCATAGGTTAATTTATTTTTCTCCCTTATTTAAACACATTACCGAAGAATTTCAGTTAATTATCCAAAGCTCAATAATTCTAGATTATTCAATTTGAAACAAATTTATTATAATTCTGTGCTCTTCACTAATACCAGCTTTCCATCTTCCAACATAAATACCAATATATCCCCTTCTTTAAGCCCAAACCTTTCCCTAACAGTCTTCGGTATGGTAACCTGAAACTTATAAGTTATTTTGCTCACTCCCAGTACTTCGCGCTTAGACTTTCTAGACATAAATTTCCACGTCTTATAAGAGACGGTGTTAGATAAGTAAATCCAAGGAATTTCAAGAATATAAGGAAAGTAAGGAATTTATACCATAACCTATATAGTTACATGATGTCTTATAATAGGCTAGCGAGGCGTTGAATTTTGAGCAATTCTCGCGGCATAATCAAAGCTAGAGTCGTAATATCATGCCGCGGAGAAATCGAAGAGTTTATGATTGAAGCTCCCTCTAGGGAATTCGTAGAAGTGTTTATGGAATTTTTGAAGAACATAGTTGTGTTATCTCAGAGTAGCAGAATAACATTGGCGGATATAATTAAAATAGATAAGAATTCTCTCCAGCAATAAATGTTAAGAAGTTGTTAGTCAATATAATACGCGGTGAACCGTGTACGTCGATAAAGTCATAACTAATACATTTTATCTAGAAGTAAACAACGTTAAACTAAGAGTTCTCGATAGTGGACGAGATAAACTCTACAGCGATAAGACAACCTTATTCTTCCTACACGGTTCTCCGGGACAGATCAGCAATTGGAAATATCTAATAAATTACTTTAAAGAGTATTACAGAATAATCGCCTACGATCTACGAGGCTACGGGATGTCGAGCAAGCCTAGAGAAGTATTGTTGGAGGATTACCTCCGCGATCAAGAAGCATTAATGAAGGAGCTCGGCGTTAGGGATAAAGATGTCGTACTGATAGGGCATAGCTTCGGCGGATTGGTAGTTCAAGAATACGCGGTGAGGCATAGAGTAAAAGCGATTGTGCTGATAGGCTCTGTAGCAAAACTTAAACCGGACATGATCGACCATATAGTCTGGATTTTGCCTTCAGTATTCTGGAGGAAGCTCTTTTTCACAGAGAATATTTTCACTCGAAAACTTTATAGAAAAGTATTCTTCAGCCCGAAGACTCCAGAAAGTGTTTATGAGGAATTTCTCAGAGATAATAAAGAATACATAGAAAGCCTACCCGCCCATGTCTTCAGATATCTTAAATACTTCAAGGATTACGATGCAGCTAAAACCGTATCGAGAATAGAGTCTCCAACTTTAATAATCGTGGGTAAAGACGATCAAGTAACGCCCGTAGAATATTCTAAAACATTAAATGGATTGATTAGAAACTCTATTCTCAAAATAATACCTGGAGCAGGGCATTTAATACTGTATGAAAAGCCGGAAGTACTCTCAAAGGAAATTCACGAGTTTATCAAAAACCTATAATATTTTAGATTAGAGATGTGTAGAGGAGATCGCGGGTATGCTAACTGTTTCAAGCTTCGCCGGAACGGGATGAGCTACTCTAACTTCTGAATCTACCCCTTCTTCACTATAAGCCTCTTCAACAGCTCTTCTAACTTCACTAGCATTATCTTCACAGAGCACGAGTATTGAAGGACCAGCTCCGCTCAGAGCTATACCTCTCGCTCCTGCTTCCAAAGCATAATCTCTAACTCTATGATATGCTGGTACATATCTGATTCTAGCCGGTTCGACTATATAATCCATCATCCCAGCCCCCACTAACTTCGTATCGCCTATGTAAAGTCCTAAGATTAACGCTGCAAGCCTACCGCTATTCCAAACATGTTCCTTTAACGCTACTTTATCAGGCAAGACTTTTCTCATCACTTCCGTCTTCCTATAAGGCACTTCAATTTTAGGCATTGCCAACACAAATTCTAAACGCTTCTTCGGAGTAAAAGAGAAAACTCTCAACGGGTCGAAGCTATATATTACGGCTACCCCGCCTAAAAAACTAGCAGAAACATTGTCGAAATGAGGTGTACCAGCGCTGGCTTTCTCACCATATCCAGCGGCTTCTACGGCTTCGTGCACAGATACCTCTAAGCTAAGAGCATCTATAAACGCGCCGATAGC
>JALURF010000024.1 GCA_027017165.1 Thermofilaceae archaeon | reverse complement strand
ACTAAAATCGTACACATAATAAAAAGAAAAAATTAAGCATTTTAATATGGTAAATGATAAATCTTTATGACTATATTTAAAAATCCTAATTCTACAAGCTTCTTCAAATGAACCGGCAAAGTTACCTGAACCACTCCGGGCAGTCTCCCAATTTCAACGGCTCCCGCTACCGTAACTCTATTCCTCACTTCGTCGAAAGACATGTCGAAGAGTTTAGCGGCTCTATTAAAACCTACCTCGGCAGCCTGGTTTATGTTGGGCGCAGTCCCTATAACCTGTACTGGGGCCCAGGGCTCTAGCTCGATTCCATAAAACTCGCTGAGTTTTTCGGCCTTCTTCCATTCCTCTTGGGTAAGCGGAATTGCCAGAGGAGGCAGGTCTTCAACTGGTGGAAATAGTAGAGGACCTTCTAGCTCTAACTCTTTCAACACCTCTACCCTAACCCTAACCTCCGCCGATATATCGGTTGTATGCCCCGCGACTTCTCCATCGCCTTGCATAGCATGGGCGTCTCCAGCGTAAACCCCTCCGCCATCCACTTTGACCGGAGCTATCAACACTGCTCCTTCACGGACGGAGTCAACGTCTAGATGGCCGTCAGTCAAGCAGGTTTTATACTGTTCCTCCGTTATAGCATACTCGTGAGGCGCTCCTACTAGGAAATAGCCGAAATCTCCGGCATTATGCGAATCCGGGATGTCTATACTAGGCGTGGTGCCTAATTGACCTAGGAAGGGTCTAGTTCGAGTAGCTAAGCCTACTAAATCCGCCTTGGCCGCGACAACCACAGGGAATTGCGCAGAGTTCCTCGGTATATCCATCCAGGCGTATCCTTCTTCAGCTATTTTCTCTGCGGCTTCTTTGCCGACAGTTATTCCTATACATCTAGCATCGTCGAAAATCATAGTATAGCCGTGTACCATTCTAAAGGGGCTGGATGGCGTGCCGCACTTCACGCACTTTATGGCTTCTAAACCTATGCCCTCGAGCTTAGACTCGGGCCATTTTTCGCCGCAGCCGGGGCATTTCTTAGCTACGTATGGATCGCCATTATAGGCTCCGTCTACCCATTTATCGGTGCCGGAGGATGTAGCTCTTGATCTTATTTTAATGCTCTCGATATGAATTGCTATAGCTCCGCCAGCTTTCGCCCCCTCGACGGCAACCGGGATGTTTACTTCATGTCCTCCTCTAAGAGTGGGAGTTATCATCGGCCCCCAGCAGCCCGGAGTGGTTACGAATATAATATGACCGCCGTTTTTCACAGGTCCTAGCATTTTAACGTTAGGCCCTATTATACCGTTGGTGAACTTATCGTTGAAGAATACTTCTCGAACCATATTAGAAACCTCTGTTTATAATATAGCAAACATCGTTATTTAATGTTCCCTTCTCTTTATCTAGGCAATCTTGTTGCCCAATCTTCCTTAGAGAGTAGAATTATCTTATCCATGTATGGGAGGAGATTCTCTAAGAGCTTCTTCTCTCTTTCGGTTATGCCGCTTCCGTAGTCCTGGACGAGCTTAGAGCCGTAATAAGCATTTGCTATTAGAGTTTTGCTCTTCTCAAGACATTCAACTATATCTTCCAGCGGCCCGGCGTGGAGGTATATAGTGAGATCGTTTATTACTAGTATCCGAGTGGGTTCTCTTATATAGCGGTCTAATAGAGGCTTTAATGCCGTATAGTTCATATAGGCGTATTCTAAGACTTCCTTTCTATTTCTAGCCAGAGTTCTAGGAGGGTAAATCCTCACCGGTGCTAGGTATCTAACCGCTAACTTCCGGCTTAAAAAATCCCTTATTCGTCCCCCCACTCCGTGCTTTCTCTCAGGAGCCATATCTATTATCGTTACGTCTCTAGAAAAGCCGTGGCTACAGAGAAGCTCAACCATCCTCGCTGTTAGAAAAGTTTTGCCTGAGCCCACTTCACCAATTATTAAGATTCGCTTATTGAGGATTTCTTTTACTTTCAAAAAACTCGAGAATTCCAATTTTCTTCAACACCTCTACTACTATGAATCCTAGGATAGACCCGGGAATCGAGCTCGCTCCGAAAGCCATCCATATAGGTATAAGCGCGCCCACCATCTGGCTATGCCCCATTATAGGCGCCACTAAATACACGGAGAGAGTACCCCCTATAAAAACCGTACCTAGAGGCTCTGTGAAAGCAGCTATCTCGGGTTTAACACGAAGCTTCTTTAATACCCGGTAAGAAACTCCCACGATAAAGGCTCCGGGAATTCCGCCGGGCATCGCGTATATAGTTCCTATGCCCAGGTTGATCCTTATTACGCCTATGAAAAATGCCACTAACATAGCCCACCAAGGTCCTAAAAGTATGCCCGCTAGGACGTTGATCATATGCTGTCCGGGATAGGCTTTAGCTGCTAGAAAGGGGAACCAGAGAAACGGTGCTATAGCTACTCCCAGCGCAGTTAAAATAGCCGCTAGAGTAAGTTTAAGAAGTTGTCTCTTCATCAGCTATCTCCTCCGCAAGCTCTACCACGAGCTTTGCTAAAGA
This sequence comes from Thermofilaceae archaeon, assembly GCA_027017165.1. GTDB lineage: Archaea > Thermoproteota > Thermoprotei > Thermofilales > B69-G16 > B69-G16. The sequence goes on along the minus strand of JALURF010000024.1, from coordinate 3,684 downwards.
TCTGGCGTTTTCTCCGAAAATCACTATCATGGGTTCTTTGCCCCAATCCCCCTTATGGTATATCACGTCCGGAACTTCACCCAAATTTTTTATAGCCTGTTCAACTCCCCATGGTATGGTAGCGCCTTCTCTCTCCTTAACCTCTGCCGGTTCTAATCGTCGATCGTAGTGTGAAATCTTAAAGCCTTTAGCTTTAAGCAATTCCAAGACTCTCTCGTCGAATTTCACGTTGACCGCCGCGCGTTTGGAATAATCGTAATTTAGCATTGAGAGAATATAACGAGCTAAATGACTAGATCCCCCGTATTCGGGAGGACAAGCGGCAACAGCCCTGTTCCCTGCTTTTCTTATCCTACCAGGTATGCCGACTACATCCTCTACAGTATCGGCGTAGGGCACAGCCGCGGCTATATTCATACCTACTTCAGGTATGAGCTTATAAACCTGTTTAGACCCCTCAATTATATTGACAGCATCCCACACTTCTTTCCAGACATTATACTTCTCCGATTCTTTATACAATATAGCGAGAGGATTGACAGGGCCGTGACCTTTACCTATAGGAATTCCATATCTTATGGCTAAGGTTATGAATCTCTTAGCATTTCCCACTGCCTGTATTACGTCGAAGCCCTTAGCTAACTCCGCCGCTATAGCGGCTGAAAAACCACAACCCGTGCCGTGAGTAGTCTTGGCAGGTATACGCGGCGCTTGGAAAAAATAGTAGTTATCGTTATGGAAAAGCACGTCTGTCGAGTAACCTCCCTCTACGTGACCGCCTTTCACGACGACAGCTTTCGGACCAAGTTCAGCTATTCTCCTAGCAGCTTCTTTTTGACTTTCCAGATCCTTTATACGTATTCCCGCTAGGACCTCCGCTTCGTGTACGTTCGGCGTAACCACTTCAGCTAGAGGTATCAAAACTTCTACTAGGGTTTTAACAGCTTCAGGTTTTAATAATGGAGCTCCGCTCTTCGCTATCATAACCGGGTCTACGACTAGCGGAAATCCGTGCTCTTTCACTTTTTTCGCGACTACTTCTATAATCTCGCTCGTGTGGAGCATTCCAGTTTTAGCAGCGTCAACTCCTATATCTTCTACAACAGCATCAATTTGCTTCTCTATAATATCTAACTCTACATCTTGAACCCCAGTGACTGCTACCGTATTCTGAGCAGTAATAGACGTTAAAACAACCGTGCCGTGAACTCCCAGCGCTGCGAAAGTTTTTAGGTCAGCTTCTATTCCAGCGCCTCCTCCGGAATCGCTCCCCGCTATGGTCATTGCAACCGGAATTCTTCCTTTAACATTAATCCACATGGTTTCACCGATAGCGTTACTGACAGCCCGAATTTCGACATGTATTTTACATGTTAAAATATATCTTTTTCCAATCCCCAGTTTTTAAATAGCGATACAACAGCTTAATTTAGAGAAACCTTAAAAGGTGGAAAATTGCGGAAAGCGCTTCAAGTAGACATCAGAGAAGCTGGGTATAAGCTTGAAAAGCCGGTACTAAAGGATATTCACCTTGTTTTAGAGGAAGGGGAGGTATTGCTGCTTTTAGGACCTACGGGATCAGGGAAATCAACGCTTATCCTAGCGATAACCGGTATTTTAAATAATTTACTTTACGGATACGTGAAAGGCTTCGTGAGATTGTTTGATGCGAATCCGCTGGAGCCCGAAGGATTTAGACGCGTCCCCGGATACGTCGGAGTCGTGCTACAGTCTCACGAATTACAGATAGCTATGCAAACTCCTCTCGATGAAGTTCTCTTTACTCTGGAAAATCTCGGCATTGGAAATGCCTTTGAAAGAGCTAGAAAAGTTTTAGAAAAGTATGGCTTATCAGAGAAAGCTGAAGTTGATGTAGAGACTTTATCGGGGGGAGAGAAGAAGAGACTTTGCTTAGCTTCCTCTGTAGTCCACGAGCCAGAGCTTTTTATACTAGATGAGCCTACTGCAAATCTTGATCCTTGGGGGGCGAGTGAGGTTTTAAAATACGTGCTCGAGCTAAAAAGGAGAGGTAAAACTGTTATTGTGACTGAGCATAAGCCTAGATATTTTTTAAAAATAGCTGATAAAGTTGCGGTAATAGAAAATCATACCTTAAGGCTTGGACTAAAACGTAGCAGAGAGTTTACGCCTCGTACAATAGTAAAAGTGAAAAGAAAGGAGGAGAAGAGGAAAATAATTTGCTTAAGGAATGTGAGATTCAGGTACTGTGAGGAATGTCCTCCGGTTTTAAAAGAAGTATCAATGGACGTGTATGAAGGAGAAGTTGTGACTGTAATAGGACCGAACGGCTCCGGCAAGACAACACTTGGAAAAATAATTTCTGGCTTGCTAAAGCCTACTAATGGAGAAGTAGAAATCGCTGGAGCCGCCCCGTGGCGGCTTAAGCCTAAAGAGCTCTTAAAAAGAGTGATTTATGTTCCTCAAGAGCCCAACTACTTCTTTGTCAAGAGCACGGTAAGAGGAGAGTTAGAGCTGGCAGCGAGATATGGAAGATTTAAACTCGAGAAGCTAGTTAAGAGTTTAGACTCTTGGATTTTAGATAAGATGGATGAATCTCCCTATAGGCTTAGCTATGGTCAGAAGAAATGGCTTACGTACACGCTGGCTAAAGTGTACGGGTCTAAAGTAATCGTATTTGATGAACCTACAGCTGGTTTAGATCTCGTATTAATGAATAAATTCTTCGCCTGGTTGAAAAAGGCAAGTAAAGATGGTGTAACGCCGATACTGCTAACGCACGATGTTAGAGTTTTGGAATACGTAGCCGATAGAGTTTTCATAATAGAGAATGGAATATTAAGAGAAATCGAAGTAAAGGAGGGTATTGAAATTCTCAGAAAACCCGTGGAGGAATTGTTCCATGAAAAATAAGGCTAATCCATCAGTTTTATTTCTCTACGGGCTATTTCTCACGATTCTAGCTTTTGCGCTTAGGAAAATCGAACCTCTAATCTTTTCAGCCTTCTTAAACATGTCGATAGGATTAATTTTAGGCTTTAAAAAAAGGGAGGGAAAAATGTTGTTTGTAAAAACTTTGTGCTATAATATTATTATGAACATCTCAAATTTCTACAATAAAAAATCAAAAAACCCTTAGCAACCTTAGCAACAACTTTAGCATTACTAAGCCCCCTATACCAAACTAACCAAGCAAATGCTCAAGAACCACAAAACTTAGATAAACTAGCTCAAAAAGTATGTAATAACCCATGGGTAACTGCGAAAATCTATACTGATAATGGTACTTATTTACTTAGTATAAGAGGGACCCCTGACAAAATAGGAGACCTTTATAATAAGTATGCTATGAAGCAAACTTATGAGGGTTTAGAATTAGAATGTAAAAAACTACAAGCCAAACTCCATAAAGACAACAATCCTTGCCCTCCTAACGATTTAGCTTGTGCTTACAAAAGATCTGGTTCAATCCCAGCAAGCGAAACTGCTTATATTCCACCAAGAAATATTCCAGCATTTATTCCTTATAGACCTAGATAATAGTGTTTTTTAATTTTCTTCTTTCATAGAAATCAGCTGTAACAATAACCAAATCACAATAAAAGAATCAGCAACTATAAAACTATGTAGGTATGGGGAAAATATTGGTATCATCTTTGACTCAATCATCAATGACAACAATAACAATTTCAAAATCACTGGTAT